>NZ_CAJXMA010000005.1:0-85689 GCF_913056445.1 uncultured Halovibrio sp. | reverse complement strand
GTCCAGGAAGAAGCGACGAAGAGCTACATGTCTTTTGTGTTACCTTGGCCGGAATCCATAAAAAAAGAAGAAAAAAGCTAGAGCGAAAAATAAATGATCTTAAGAAAAGCATTGCACCAAATAGTAACCCAGATGACTGGAGTCACCATTTCAAAGATATATGGAGTTCAAAAGCAGCTGAAAACTTTTCAAACTTAGGGTCATTAAATGACCGAATAAATTATGGACTCCAGTTTTCAGACCACCTCAGATCCCTAAGACCACATTTAGTAACTATGACTTGTATCATGGCCAAACCTCTTCCTGTCGAGAAGGCCGAGAGAGCAAAATCCATAAAAATGAATAAGGAAGAGGTGTTTAGCCACTCCCTGGTATCTTCATTGGAATATGTAAGAAAAAACAAGAAAAAAATAAGATGGATATTTGACAAACTGAAAGACGGCCAAAACCCAGAAGGTTGGGCTAAAGAGACATTCCTAGGTCTTCAGTACACTAGATTATTTACCTGGTTGTCTCATCGCGCTTATGTTCCCGAGCCCGAATTTAGAGAGCCGGGATCAGACGTTCTATCAGAAGTTGCTGACTATATTAGTTTCTGTGCCGCAAGAGAGGTGTTTAAACGGGCCAAAGGTGACGAGCCAGAACTTCCTACCGCACGATTTGGTAAGTCATTCTATTTTACCATCGATAATAATGGTAACGCTTATTCAAAAAGTTCGGTTGGCATGCCGATGGAAAGATTAATCAATTATACGTAGTACAGGCTAAGCTGCACAAATAAACAAACCTAAATACCAGTGCTCTCCCTGGCAGTCCCACCACTAAGCAGGTGGCGCACCCGCTCTGGCAGGAACTGCAGCATCCGTGCAACGCGGGCGGCTCGTCCTGAGCCAAAGCCAAGATAGCGCTTGGGAGCGGCCAGCGCTATGGTCGTTTTCTGAATCCCGTGTAGGATATTTCCTACATTCATTGGAGAGGCACAATGTGTGGCCGTTTTGACCTGCATACACCAACAGGCTTGATCGCAGAAACCTGGTTCGGGCAGACCAAGCCTGTTGGTGAGGTTCATTCTCGGTACAACACGGCACCAGGTCAGAGCATCACGATCATCAGTCTCAAGGATAACCAGGTTCGATTCAGCTTCGCTCACTGGGGCTATAAACCAGCCTGGGCAGGGGAGGAGGCACCGAAGCCGATCAATGCCAGGGCTGAAACGGTCGCAAGCAGCAAGTACTTCACGCACGCATTTCACCACCGTCGGTGCCTGATTCCAGCTGATGGATGGTTTGAATGGATGGCTACGGACCAGGGAAAGCAGCCGTACTACATCACGGACCCATCCAACGGCCGCAGTGACGTTCTGTTCTTCGCGGGCATCTATACCGGGGATATCGAACCAGGAATGTCAGCGGCGATTCTGACCGAGCCGGCTGCACCCAACCTGCGGCACATTCACGATCGCCAGCCCGTGGTCCTGGATCCGGAATGCCGTTGGGATTGGCTGAATCCCGAGATCACCGAACATGACCAGGTTCGCCAGGTCGCCAAGCGGCTGGACCCTCAGCGGCTGGATAGCTGGCCGGTTTCGCCCAGGATGAACAAGCCGGACTTCAATGATTCATCGATCATTGAGCCGTTGCAGAGGTAGGGCGACCACGCTTTTGAGTGTCCACGAAGTGTCAACATAACTGTTGAATAAAGTGGCTGAGCGCGGTTTTGCGGTTTGGTAAGTGTCTGATTGTGGGCGAGTATGGTCTATTGACATCGCTGGCGTTCGGATTGAAAATCCTCGTGTCGGTGGTTCGATTCCGCCTCCGGGCACCACTAATATCAAAGACTTAGCCCGCCTTGTGCGGGCTTTGTTGTTTCTGGGTGTCCACGAAGTGTCAACAGGATTTCCCTTTCCCTGAAAAGCACCTTTACTTCTTTCTATTCCCTTCGTTTCAACTTATCTTCCAATGAACGTAAGATGCTTACGCTTCGACATCATAGAATCTATGTTAAGGCAGAAATGAATAATGAAAGTGTTATGTGCTTGTTGAACGGAATGACCCATGGACCGGATTGTTCCAGTAATGAGTGGTACTGAAACGGGGTCAGGTCAGCTCTTCTTGCAGTCATTACTTAATTGACTATAATCCTCCACCGAAAAATTAATATAGAATTAAGGGGATTTCATGCTTCGCGTATTTGCGATTGGGCCATTACTCACTTTGATTTTCTTGATCAACGGGTGTGCAACAGTCGTCTCAGGGACTGATCAGACTTTGACCTTCGATAGTGAGCCAGAGGGAGCGACAGTCACCGTGTCAGGTAGAGTACTTGGAAAGACTCCCGTCAGCACAACAATAGACAAAAGTCAGAACCAAGCTCTTACTTTCCAGAAAGAAGGCTACAAAGAGCATACAACTCAATTATCTACGTCAGTCGATGGCTGGTTTTGGGGTAATATTTTTGTTGGAGGGTTATACGGATCGACCACGGATGGCGTGTCGGGTGCTATGTACGAATATGCTCCGGATCAATATTTTGTGACTCTTACACCGGAGAAGGCATCTGGTGTTTCTACCTCGAAGAAACGGAAGCTTAAGGAGCTGGTTGTTGCATTTGGTGACGATATAAGAATGGAACTTGCCAGTGATGGAGGGGAAAAATTAGACGCATTGCTGGATATATTGGAAACTCCACGCGATGAAGAAGAAACCACAATCGCAGCTATAGACAGTCTAGCCGCTAATAATAAAAATAATTTGAACTTCGCAAAGGCAATTATTGATCTTTACGAAGTTGGCGGTTGATGATCGGTTTGCCGACAGGATAAAGGCTGTATGCTAGCTATTGCGGGGGCGATTTGTCCTCGTTGTTGGTATACGATTCCTCTTGGGAAATCGTCCTAACTCAAGAGCCGAACCCTGTGAGCGTATACGACCAAGCCCCGCGTAACCGGGAGGCCGTTTCAGCGGTCTGCCCCGGGCCGGGCGTTTCGAGTCTTAACGCTGAAGCTGAAAAGTAACACTCACCGGCTTCTCTCCCTCGTGCCGCAGGTAATCCACCTTCCCGTAATACCGGAAGGGAGCAGCTTTGCCGTCCGGGCCCAGTTTGTTCTCCCGCACAAATAGATGAATGTCGATGCCCCGGCTGCGGTGCTCTATGAGTTCACGGCCCTTGGGGTTGGCTGGAGAGGTGCTGTTCTGGCTCTGCCAGTGGAAGGTCTGCTCGTCGATGAAATAGTCCTGGTAGCGGTGATCCTTCTGGCGGCCCTGCTTGTTGAGCGTCACCAGCAGAACATGTGCGCCCTGTTCACGCAGCACGATATGCCCCTGATTCCAGCTCCCGTGGTTGAAGGTCTCTCCGAACAGCGGAGGGATGTCTTCGCGCATGAAGCTTTGGCCTACGGCCAGATCAAAGGGATCGATGACTGCTTTCAGGCGTGCGAAAGTGCGCATTGATTCGTCGGCAGGGAGGTCTTCGTAATCGGGGTTGTTGGCTCTGAGAACGTATTGGCCGTCATTCTGTTTGGTGACAACCCGCAACAGGTACTGGTTGTCGCCGCCTTCATCCTGGCGCTCGATGGCCATGGTTGAGCCAGTAATGGAGCCCGCGTTGGTTGGGCGGATGCGTTCCAGAAGCAGGTAGTCGCCATCCCTGATGGGGGTCTTGCCGCCATCCATGGAACTCCCGGATGCCTGCGCAATGAAATGCGTGTTGGGATCGAGCCTGCCGTAACCGTCACCCGGGTTAACGTACTCTTCAGCATCCGCAGTGCCTGTCTTGAAATGGCCGCAGGCAATGCGGATGTTGGGGAAGTAGGGCAGATCAGCCCCTCGTTGTTCATCACCGAAGGGAACCACGTTGTCAGGCTCTGGCGTATCCGGTGCCAGCCGTTCCTGGTAGGTGCTGAGCCGGTAATCGACCAGTTCCTTGAGCATGGTTCCCAGAACGGGAACAAGCCCTTCGGGAAGCGTCAGTTTCGGGATCAGTCGGTCATCTTCGAGCGTGAAGAGCGTTTCCGATTCCTGGGACTGGTTCTCACCGACCCAGGCCGCTATCGGGTTTTTGCGCCAGTACCGCATCCATTCGGTCTCGTCGACCGATTCCAGGTGGCGGTGGGATTCCGTCAGGTCAGCCTGCAGCTTGGGGCGCCTGAGCAGGATGTTTCTTGAGGCTTCACTGATGGCGCCAATGGTTAATGGGTGCTTGAAGCCGTCGTTTTCAATCAGAGCTTCGAGAAGCACCATCTTGAAGCTTTTGGTCATTCTGGTGGTTTCAATCGCTTCCAGGAAACCGGCGGCCTTTTCGAGAACCTGCTTCTCCTCCTGGTCCAGATCCGCCACTTGGTCAATGAACGCCCACCAGCTACCGTACTGTTTGCGCAGTTTCGGGATGCTGATGCCAGCCCGGTAGACCTCAAGCAGTGTTGGCCGGCGGCCCATGCTTGATTTCAGCGACTGGTATTCGTCTTCTATACCGGCTGGGTTCAGGGATTGCAGGAAGTTGATGATCTCGAGGTCGTAGTTGGCGAAGCACCCTTCGGGGAGAAGCGTCTGCTGCTGGGACTGCACCTTTCTGGCGAAGTCGGCCAGTTTGCTGCCGGTTCCCTCCACGCCGAACAGTGCCTGGGGTTTGTTCAGGAACCCTTTGTGATTGCCGATGAAATCCAGGATGACCAGGCGGTCTTTTTTGTCCGAACGGCGCAATCCCCGGCCGATCTGCTGCAGGAAAAGCACCTTTGAATCGGTCGGGCGCAGCATCATGACGGTGTCGATATCGGGAACATCCACACCTTCATTGAAAAGGTCGACCGAAAAGATAACGTTGACCGAGCCATTGTTGAGCTTTTCGATCGCATCATGCCGATCAATGTCCGAACGGGTATGGACAGAAACCGATGGAACACCGCTGCGGTTGAACTGCTCCGCCATGAAATCCGCGTGGCGGGTTGAGATACAGAATGCCAGTGTTCGTTTCAGTCCCTTTTGGCGCCATTCGTTCAGTGCATGTCTTGCCCGGCCCAGTGTGGCGAGCTTGGTGCTAAGCGCATTGGGGTCGAAGCGGCCGTTGCGCCAGGGGATCTCCTCGTAGTTGACGTTCTCGTCGTAGATTCCGTAATAGCTGAACGGGCAGAGCAGGCCCGCACTGATGCCGTCAAAGAGGTTTCTGTTGTAGACCAGGTTGTCATCACAGAGCTGCAGGATGTCGGACTGGTCTGAGCGGTCCGGCGTCGCCGTCAGTCCCAGAAGGAACTTGGGCCGGAAGTGCTGCAGCAGCTTCAGGTAGGTGCTGGCTGCCGCGTGATGGAATTCGTCTACCACGATGTAGTCAAAATGGTCCGCTGGGAAGCGATCAAGGTGTGACGCACGGTGCAGCGTCTGAACCGAGGCGAACAGCATGTGTGCTTCGCTGTCCCGGGAGTCACCATAGTAACGGCCCACGCGGGTTCTGGGCATGACGCGCTGAAAGGTTTCTTCGGCCTGGAGCAGGATTTCTTCCCGGTGGGCAACGAACAGCACCCTGTGAGCACCCAGCTGCTGCGCATCAAAAGCGGCCAGGAAGGTCTTGCCCAGGCCAGTGGCCATGACAACCAGTCCACGCTGGTAGCCGTCTGCGCGGGTCTCTTTCAACGCATGCAGCGCGGCGCTCTGCTCATCGGTTGGCGTGGCTGGCTCTGGTTCCGGATCATCGCTTCCCGGGGCGATCTTGGGAACAATGTCCGGGCGGTTCTGCTCGTACCGGTCAATCCATTGATGGGTTAAGGGTTTCGTGCCATTCGAATGGAACAGGGCGGTGAATTCCTGTCTGATCGTTTCAAAGGGGCCAGCCCCATCAACCGAGTTTGAATCCGGAGTTATGACCCGGTAGTTCCACTCAAGGCCGCTGGTGAGTGCGGTTTTGCTCAGATTGCTGGAGCCGACGAAAGCATCGCCAATGAGTGTTTCATCTTCAGTGCGGACGAAGATGTAGGTCTTGAGGTGAAAACTGGTTTCCTTTGACTCGAACACACGGATGTCCGCGCCCCGCTCGGCCAGCCGCATCAGCTGGCGCAGGGCGGCGGGATCCGTCACATTCAGATAGTCACTGGTCAGGATGCGCAGGTTGGCCTGTGGCTCCTCAGTGACCCTCTGTACCAGGCTGTCAAAGATAAGCGCCAGGCCGGAGGACTTGATAAAAGCCACGGCAAGGTCGATCTCGTCCGCACGCAGGATGGCCTGTCTCAGTTCCGGGGCGAGGGGACTGGAATCGCCTCCGGTGATCAGTCTTTTCCTGTCGGTGCCGGTCATGCAGAAAGCCTGATTGTGGAATTCCGATGACCGACCAGGTTAGACGCTTTTGGTCCGCCAGACCAGCGGGGGCGGCCGGTCACGGCCTCTGGAATACAACGGTTTCCCAGGCCACCTCACTGCGGCCCATGCGGTCTGATTCATTCCGCTCAGCCACCGGCAGGATTGCCAGAGAATGGCTCCCCGCCAGAGTCTCCAGCTCGTGGCGGTCCGTCTCATGGAACACACGCTCACCATCGCCTGGCCCGTGCCGCAGGGTGATGACCAGGAGCCCTCCGGGAGACAGCAATGTCGTCAGAGCCTGAAAGGCCGCATTTCGCTGGGAAGGGTGGAGGTGCATCCAGACCGCGGATACCAGGATCAGGTCGAAGCGGTGATCGAGGGTACGGACATGGTTCAGTTTGGGTAAGTGATCCTCACACCACTCAACTGCCAAGTGGTGGGTCGCGTTTTCGCCAAGCTGCCTGAGTTCAGTGGCAGGCTCTACGGCGAGTACATGCCAGCCCCTGGATGCGAGCGCGGCTGCGTCCCGACCACTGCCGGCTCCGACATCCAATGCGGAACCAGGTTGTTGCGGCAGTTGCGCAAGCCAGCTCTGGTGAACGTCTTCGAACGACAGTTGCTGGTACTGGTTGAAGAAGTGAAGAGCCTTTTCTGAGTATGGGTCTGTCATATCAGACGTGGTTGGCCAGCCGCCGATCAATAGCCTTCAACATACTACCAAACGCCTTGGTCCCAGCCTTAGCGGCCAATGGAGACAGAACACGCCCCACCACCGGAATCCGGATCCGGAACACAGACGTCCAGGTAACCCTGGTCCCCTCTTCGGTCTCTTCCAGCCTGATTTCGCCACTCTCATGCTCGATGGGCGGCCGGGAGCGCAGAATCCGGTAGTCCATGTTTGTGGGCCGGTGGAAGTTGCTGATCTCCTCCTCGAACCAGACCGCGCCCAGGTCAATCCGGCGTACGGCCCCGTTGCCGTTTCGCTCTCCGGTGCCTTCCTTCACAAGCCAGGAATCCCGGATGCCGTCGAACTGCTTGTAGTTGGCGTGGTCACTGAGCAGATCAAATACCTGCTCGATGGGGGCGTTGATGGTGCGTTCCACGACGATCGTCTGCATGGTTTGAGACTCTAGGGGAGGGGAAATTAAAGGGAAATGCCGATGGCCCGCCCTGATAGGCAGGCGAGCCATAGGTACTGACGGCGTCAGCGTTTACCAGCTTGAGTCGCCAGCGTGTTCGTCGCTTTCTTCTGATTCAGCTTCCTCGCCGGCGTGCTCGTCGGATTCGGACTTCCTGTCTTCCCTGGATTTGTCGTGGTCTCTGGATTTGTCGTGATCCTTGGCCTTCTTATCATCCATGGACTTGGCTTCATCCCCGGCATGCTCATCCTCGGCATGTTCTTCGGAGTGGGCTTCGTCACCCGCATGTTCGTCACCGTGACTGGACGCCAGGGCCTGGCCCCCGAATGCAAGACCCGCCAGAACCGCCAGTACTGTTGCGATGGAATGGAAACGTTTCATGTCTTCTTCTCCTTGTTGGTGGAACCTACCTGTCAGCATACACCTCAGACTTTTGGAAACTGCGCCTCTGCCGTCAAGTACTTATGACGTTTACGTCGCTGAGCGTCGCTCCGGATCATCCTGGTTATGGTTGCGCTGGGTGAATGGCTCAGCGAGCCAGGTGGCGAACGAGAGGTAGTCGTCCCGCCCCTCGGCCAGGCCGAGCTCCCGCATCTCGTCCTCATCGGGTTCCTTGTAGGTGCCAAAGAGGTGATCCCAGATGATGAAGATGGTCGCGAAGTTGGCATCGCCCGTGCGCCGGGAGACCGTGTGGTGGCTGGTATGGAAGCGGGGCGTGACGATGAACAGGCGCAGGATCCGCTCCCAGCGATCCGGAAAATCGATGTTCGAGTGATGGAACTGGCTGGCCAGGCTGACCGAGATCTCGAAGGCCGCAAAGGCCACCAGGCTCGGGCCCCAGACGGCAATCCAGACCAGTTTGACGAAGAAGGAGATGAAGAGTTCGCCGGGGTGAAAGCGCAGTGCCGTCGTGACGTCCACATGGGTGTCGACGTGATGGACCTTGTGGAACCGCCAGAGAAAGCCTACCCGGTGATTGAAGCGGTGCCACCAGTAATCGAACATATCCAGCACGATAATGGTGGCGATGATCCCGCCAATCCCGCTGTAGCCCAGCATGGGGGCCAGCCCCCAGCCCTGTTCGGCAATGTATTCCGTCCAGTAGAGGAAGGGCGCCAGGATGATGAGCTTGACCACCACGGTGTTGAACACCGCCATGGCGGCGTGCATTCGCAGGCGCTGCCCGCGTGGTTCCTGCCAGGGCCGTTTGGCAGCCAGGCCCTCGATCAGGAAGAAGAGCGCAAACCCACCAAGGAAGAGGGGCAGTTTCAGGTCGTCCATAGTGGCTACCGCAGCAGGTTGATCCGGTCATCCACGAAGTTGTAACGCGGCTGCTGGACCCATTCACCGTGTTTGTGCACGGGCAGCTTGTGGACGTTTTCACCGTAAACGACCAGCTCGCCATCATGGACCTGTAGCCAGAAGTCCAGGTCATAGGTCTTGTAGGGGTCGCCTATGGCTGCGAAGTTGGTGCAGGCAAAGTAGTGGCCATCGCCCATGGTGCGCACAGGGTCGTGGATCTTCTGGAACCGGAGTTCGAGGGTCTGGCTGGTGCGCGGGTCCGTGATCTCGAAGACACCGGGGTTGCCCATCTGGGTGCGGTTCTCGATGTGCTCCTGCATGGCCGCCTTGATCTCTTCAGCGGTGAAGGATTCCGGGTCCCTTTCCTCAGTCTGCGTCTCTTCAGCCTGCGCCTGGCCGCGATCTTCCTCCGTGGCGTCGTTTTGCTCCGAGTTGGGCTCACTTGCCTGATCCGTGGAGGCCTGTTCGCCACTGCCGTCCGGTTCACCGCCGCATCGGGCCAGCAGCACCAGGATGAGGATGATGGGGAGGGCGATCAGTCCCTTGTGAAGCAGCCACTTGATTCGTTCACTCTGCATGGGTCATTTCCTGTTCCTGTCCTCTACCGACTCTATACGTTCGGTGGGCGCCTTCCGTGCACTACTTGAGCTTGGAGGCCCAGATCGCCAGCTTGTGCTTCATGGCCTTCTGCGAGATCTGGTCTTCCGGGATCGGTTGAATGACGTTGTCGTGCACAAGGAGCCGGTAGATGTACTCGATCTTCGCCTCCTGGGAGTCCGTGGCCTCAAACTCCACCACGCCACGGTTCTCGCCGTACTTCATGCCTTCCTCAATGGCTTTTTTGACCATTTCCTTTTCGTTCTTCATTTTTTTCATGGTCACCTCGTTGGGTATCCGCCTGAATCCACTGTAACGCCCTGGCTGAACCCCGGCTAGCGGCCACGGGCGGATGTTCTTCGTTTTCTGGTGCATAATGCGGGTCCAACCCGGGAGTTGCGTTATCCATGTATATTCTGGACATTGAAGCCAGCGGCCTTGGGCCGGATTCCTATCCGATCGAGGTCGCCTGGTGCTCGCTGGATGGCGAGCAGGCGTGGAGTGCTCTGATCAACCCGGCCTCGGCGGGGGATTGGGAGGACTGGGATGACTATGCTGAGGAGGCGATCCACGGGATTGCCCGTGATCAGCTGCTTCGCGAAGGGCAGGATGTTGTTACGGTCGCCCGCGAGCTTGAACAGCACCTGGGTGGCGAGGAGGTCTTCTCGGATGCGCTTCCCTTTGACAGCTTCTGGCTGCGCCGGCTTTTCTCGGCCGTCGGGCGCCCCAACCCGGTGCGGCTCCAGTCATTGGAGACGATCTACTGCAGTCGTTACGCCGGTGAACTGGGTGCGGCGATTGAGGCATTTGAAGCGCCCCACAGGGCGCTGGCCGACTGTCGTGGCCTGGCCGAAGTGGTCCGGTCCGTGGTTGGTCAGCAGTGATTCCAAAAGGAGAGGGTATGCGTAGCCGATTGATGGTGATGGTTGCGGCAGTGGCTGTGCTGGCCGGCTGCAGCGAGGGCAGGGGTGCGGATGAGGTGCATCGGGTTGAGGTCAGCGGTACGGGCGAAATCAGCCTGCCGGCGGAACTGGCGGATCTGCACCTGGGGTTCGAGGTAACGGCGGATGGCGCCTACGAGGCGAGTGAGCGCCTGCGGGCGAAGGTGAATCCACTGGTGGAAGATCTGCGTGGTTCTCTGCCGGGCGGTGCCGAACTCCAGGCCCGTTCCCTGGCGGTTGCGCCCCAGTACCGTTGGGATGAGGGTGAACAGAGCCTGGAAGGCTACAAGGCGACCCGCAGTGTTCAGCTGATGGCGCTGCCTGTTTCGGCGTTGGGGGAGTGGACGGCCCGGCTCTCGGAACAGAATCCCCAGCGGCTGTCCGTCAGCAACTTCCGGCTCCGGGAGGGCGATACGGCCGAGCAGCAGGCGCTGGCCCGGGCGTTTCGCAGCGCGCGCGGGCGGGCTCAGGCATTGGCGGACAGCGCCGACCGTGAACTGGGGCAGACGCTTTCCATCCAGGAACAGCAGGTATCCCAGCCCGGCCCGCGCCGGATGATGGCGGCGGATGCACGCGAGGGAGCCCAGGAGGCGGACGAGTTTGAAGCGGGCAGTGTTCGGGCCCAGGCGGATGTGCGCGTGACCTTCGCCCTGGAGTAGCAGGCGAACCATGGGGCAGTACCCAGCGTATTGCCCTCCATGACAGCTTCGACACCCCGCAACCTCATCCTGATCCTCGGCGATCAGCTCACCCCCTCGCTGCCAGCCCTGGTGGAGGCCGATCCCGAGAGTGACCACGTCCTGATGGCGGAGGTCGCGGAAGAGGCGGGCTACACAAACCACCACAAGCAGAAACTGGTGCTGATCTTCAGCGCCATGCGCCACTTTGCGGCCGAGCTTGAGCAGGCGGGTTGGTGTGTTCATTACCACGCGTTCGATCCGGACAGTGCCTATGAAAGCCTCGGGGATGTGGTCCGGTCTTCGGCGGAATCACTGGGTGCCGAAGGGGTCGTTGCCACCGAATGCGGCGAGTGGCGGCTGGACCAGGCGATGCGCCAGTGGGAGCTCCCCGCGCCGCTGAGCATCCGCTCCGATAACCGCTTCTTCGCCACGGTTGAACGCTTTCAGAAATGGAGCCGGAACCGCAAGCAGTGGCGCATGGAATACTTCTACCGGGAACTGCGCCGTGAGGCCGGCCTTCTGATGACTGCCGATGGCCAGCCCGTGGGCGGTGAGTGGAACCTGGATGCCGCCAACCGCAAGAAGTGGAAGGGCGACCCGCCCGCGCCTCCGCCGTTCCGGGTTGAACCGGATGCGACCACCGAGGCGGTGATTGCGGAGGTGGAGTCCAGCCTGGGCGGGCACGTTGGCCGCACGGAGTCCTTCGGCTGGGCCGTTACCCGGGAAGACGCGCTCAGGGCGCTGGATCATTTCCTGGCGCACCGTCTGCCCTGGTTCGGTGACTTCCAGGACGCCATGGCGGATGATGAACCGAACCTCTTCCACGCGCAGCTCTCACCCTACCTCAATATCGGGCTGCTTCTGCCCAGGGAAGTCTGCGAGGCGGCAGAGGCCGAGTACCACGCGGGCCGTGCGCCGCTGAATGCCGTCGAGGGCTTCATCCGCCAGATCCTGGGGTGGCGCGAGTTTGTGCGCGGGCTCTACTGGACGTTGATGCCCGGTTACGCGGCGGAGAACCGGCTCGGCAACACGCGCCCACTCCCCTGGTTCTACTGGACGGGTGATACCCGGATGCGCTGCATGGCGAAGGCCATCGGCAATACCCTGGAGCACGCCTACGCCCACCACATCCAGCGCTTGATGGTCACGGGCAACTTCGCGCTGCTTGCCGGCGTTCACCCCGAGGCCATCTGCGACTGGTACCTGGGCGTCTACGTGGACGCCTTCGACTGGGTGGAGCGGCCCAACACCCAGGGCATGGTGATGCACGCGGACGGTGGCATTCTGGGCTCGAAGCCCTACGCGGCCAGCGGCAAGTATATTAACCGGATGTCCGATCACTGCCGCCATTGCGTCTACAACGTGAACGACACCACCGGGCCGGATGCCTGCCCCTTCAACAGCCTCTACTGGCATTTCATCCACCGCCACCGGGATCATTTCAAGGGCAATCCACGCATGGGCATGATCTACCGCAACTGGGACGGTCAGGGCGAGGAGAAACGCAGTGCGGTACTGGCGAAGGCGGACGAGGTCCTGCTCAATATCGATGCCCTGTAGTGGGCAGTCGCCTTCGTCCTTACTGAAACAGATCCATCTGCCCGTTATTGCCTGAGCCGGACTGGCGCTTTGAGGGGCTTGTGGACTGCCGGTTCCGGCCTCGTGTAGCCCGGCTGCCATGGCGTTCCAGGACCAGGTCCGTGACTTCCCTGCGAACGTGCTGTTGCCGCCAGGCCTTGATGCGGACCCGCGCCCGGCGAGCCGCTTCCTCGTGATCGATCAGGGGCAGTGGGTAAGCCTCCGCGCCCAGCCGGCGGCGCTGGGTGGATGACAGTCCCCAGGGCGTATGGAGCCACTCGTTCGGGACCTCAGCCAGTTCCGGAACCCAGGCGCGGATGAAGCGGCCCTCCGGGTCCAGCTTGCGGGACTGCAGCACGGGATTGTAGATGCGCAGGGCGTTGATGCCGGTCAGGCCCGACTGCATCTGCGCCTGGGGGTAGTGGATGCCGGGCTCGTAGTCCGTGAACAGGCGCGCCAGGTGCAGCGCCGGTTCCCGCCAGTGCTGGTGCAGGTGGTAGCTGGCCACCGCCATGAGCATGGCCCGCATCCGGAAGTTGATCCAGCCGCTGTGGTGCAGGGCCCGCATGCAGGCGTCCACCAGTGGCCAGCCGGTAGTACCCTCGCGCCAGCGTTCGAGCGCTTCCGGCCAGTCGCCGGGGTTGCGCAGTCCTTCCAGGTCCGGGTGGATGGTCTGGAACTCGATGGCCGGTTCGTCCTCCAGTTTCTGGATGAAGTGGCAGTGCCAGTGCAGGCGCGAGCGGAAAGCCTTGAGGCTGCGGCGATGGGCGCCAGCGATGTCCGGGGCAGCTGCAGCCGCCCGGCACTGCTGGACGATCCGCCGAAGGGAGACCGTGCCATGGGCGATGTGCGGGCTCAGGCGCGAGCTCGCCTCCCAGGCGGTAACGGGGCTGGAGATGCGCTTCTCATACCCTCGGCTTCGCTGCTCGAGGAA
Source organism: uncultured Halovibrio sp. (assembly GCF_913056445.1). Taxonomy (NCBI): domain Bacteria; kingdom Pseudomonadati; phylum Pseudomonadota; class Gammaproteobacteria; order Oceanospirillales; family Halomonadaceae; genus Halovibrio; species uncultured Halovibrio sp. Next base: position 72,237 of record NZ_CAJXMA010000005.1, on the reverse strand, counting down.
ATCCGCCAGCAGGGTCTGGCCCTGGCTCATGCCGCCGCGCTGGCGACCGGGGCAGGGGCGCTGATCACGGCAGGCCGGTTCCGTCAGCGACTCAAGGGCGCGAGGATCGGCTGTTAATGCCGGGGTGAGGCGTGAAGGCGCTGGGTAAGCGGGCGCCTCCATGACCCGGCGCCAGGCGTGATCCCAGTGGTCGCGGTTATGCGGGCCCCGAACCACACCGAACTGGCGGTATTCCCGCCACTGAATGCCCTGTTGCCGGCACCAGCGGGCTACGGCGCGGTCGCGCTGGAAGGTCCAGTCGTTGCCGGTCTCCTCGTGGCTCACAAGCCGGGTGAACCCGGTTGCTTCCCGGAGTCTGTGCAGGACAGCCGTTACCTCGCCATGACGCACGATCAGCGGCGCGCCCAGATCGCGCAGTGTCGCATCCAGGTCGAGCAATGAGTCGTGCATGAAGGCCCACTGGCGTTCACTGGTGTCCGGCAGCTGCCAGTAGTCCGGCTCCACCACGTAGAGCGGGATCACGTCGTCGGCCGCGGCGTCATGCAGTGGCCCGTGGTCGTCCACCCGCAGGTCGCGTTTGAACCAGACAACCGTTGTCATCGCAGCACCTCCTGCGGATGCCGCCTATGGCGCCGGCAGCGTTCACTGCAGTAGATGACCTGATCCCAGCAGCGGGCCCACTTGCGGCGCCACTTGAAGGGGCGCCTGCAGACGGGGCAGGTTTTTTCGGGGAGTGGTTTGTGACCCATGTTCCAGCATACGCCCGCTTGCCGGCGCTGGACTGCTCGCGGGGTGGGTCCATACCGGGGCTTCATTGCGTATCATAGGGGGAAACGCCACAAGTACCGGGTAACCGCTTAATGAATGAAACGAAGACCAATATCGCGCTGATCGGCATGCCGGGCTCGGGCAAGAGCACGGTGGGCGTGCTTCTGGCCAAGGCCAGCGGTCGGGACTTTGTGGATACGGACCTGCTGATCCAGAGCCGCGCGGGAGCCACGCTGCAGACTATCGTGGATGAGAACGGCTACGAGGCGCTGCGCGAGGTGGAGGAGCAGGTACTGTTGTCGCTGCAGCTCTCCAACCACGTGATCGCCACTGGTGGCAGCGTGGTCTACAGCGAGCCGGGCATGGCACACCTGAAGACCAGCAGTGTGGTGGTCTTTCTGGATGTCTCTCTGGAGACGGTGCGTGAGCGCATCGGGGACTACAGCCTGCGGGGGATTTCCAAGCGGCCGGATCAGACCATCGAGGACCTGTTCGAGGAACGCCTTGATCTGTATCGGCGTTACGCGGATATCGCCGTAAACTGCGATGGTTGTTCGATGGAGCAGGTGTGTGAGGCGGTGATGGCGGCGCTGCCGAGCGCCTAGCCCAGAAGCCGGCGTATCGGTGCCGGCAGGCCCGCTTCGAGGGCGCTCTCCCGGTGGAGCCACGAGCGGCTGCGGTCATCCTGGAGTGCCCGGGTACTGATGGCGGTGAGCCGCACCGGCCGGATCCAGAGGTGGTAGTGGCTGAAGGTGTGCCGGAAGGGTTCCTGTGTTTCGGGTTCGGAGGTTTCCAGCCCGAGCGCGGTCTCGCAGTGCTCGGGCAGCTCTTCCGGCTGCAGTGCGGGATCGGCTTCCGGGAAGCTCATCAGCCCGCCCCAGATCCCACTGGGCGGGCGCTGCTCCAGCAGCATCCGGCCTTCGCCGTCCTCGATCACCAGCATCCAGACGCTTTTCTCCGGTTTTTCCTTTTTCGGCTTGCTGCCGGGGTAGGCCTCCGGGTTGTTGCGCGCATAGGCCAGGCAGCCCTCGCGTGCCGGGCAGGCAGCGCAGCCCGGGCGGCGCCGGGTGCAGACCATGGCGCCGAGATCCATGATCGCCTGGGTGTAGGCCTGTATGCGTTCGTCCGGCGTATGCGCCTCGGCATGCTCCCAGAGTTCATTGGCAACCGCCGTGCGCCCGGGCCAGCCCTCCACCGCGTGGTAGCGGGCCAGTACCCGCTTGGCGTTGCCATCCAGGATGGCGGCGCGCTGGCCATGGGCCTGGGCGACGATGGCTGCGGCGGTTGAGCGGCCTATGCCGGGAAGCTTCTGAAGAGTGTCCTGTTCTTCCGGAAACGCACCACCGTACTGCTCCACAACGGTGATCGCCGCCTTATGGAGATTGCGTGCCCGGGCGTAGTAACCGAGGCCGGACCAGTAACCCATCACCTCATCCGTGCTGGCGGCGGCCAGATCCTCGACCGTGGGGAAGCGCTCCATGAAGCGCTCGAAGTAGGGGATGACGGTGGTGACCTGGGTCTGCTGGAGCATGATCTCCGAGACCCAGACCCGGTAGGCGGAATGCTCCCGGTGCCAGGGCAGGTCCTTGCGCCCGTGCTGGTCGTACCACTGCAGCAGCTGTTCGGCGAACCAGTCTGCCATGATCAGTTGAACAGGTTCCGGATCCGGTCCCGGGTGTCCTCGTCCACGCGCTCCTTGATTTCCTCCTCGACGCGTTCACGAGCCTTCTCCTCGGCTTCTTCCTTCTTGCGGTCCACTTCCTGGCGGGCCATGGATTCGAGCACATCGCCAAAGCGGCTGCCGTCAAAACCGCAGAGTCCTGCCGGGTCATCCCCGAAGCCGCCCTTGCAACGCACAGGGATGATCACGTTCTGGATGCGTTCGTTTACGCGGCAGGCGTTGTCCCGGTGGACCTCGCCCACCACACGCAGGCCCACGCGGTAGTCGAGCATGGATTCGATCAGGTTCACCACGCCGTCGCCTTCAAGGCGCAGGCCGGCGAGATCGGCGGTCAGGTTCTCATTTTCCAGAACGCCGCTGTTGATGGTGAAGTTGCCGCTCATGTCGTTGAAGGGGGTGCTGTCCCCCCAGTCCTCGACGCTCAGGGATTCGCCGTGTACCCGGCTGATGCCCTGGCAGGCCATGCGCGTCATGTTGACGTTCTCGATCGCGCCTTCCTCGATCCGGAAGTCGGCCTTGCCGTTCGAGTTCTCAAGCAGGGCGTTGATGCTGTTACCCCGTGAGGTGCCGCTGGCGTTCAGGTTCATGCCGCCAGAAAGCAGGTCCATTTCCGCCAGGTCCACCAGCAGCGGCTGGGTCTGTACACCGGAGAGCTGTTTGTTGAATTGCCATTTCGGGTTGTCGGTGCGGGCATCCAGTGATGCCGTCATATTGAAGCCGCCGTCATAGAGCCTGGCACTGAGCTCATCCAGTGACAGGCGCCCCTCGCTGCCCGAGACCTTTGCAAGCAGTTCGGTGAGTGTGAGGTTGCTGGCCACCAGTTCGCCGAGGCCGATCCGGATGTCCAGGTTGAGCCCGCGCAGTGTTTTCAGGGGCAGCAGTTCGCCTTCACCGCTGGAGGCAGTGCCGCCGGTATCCTGTTCACTGGCGTCTTCTGACGCGTCCTCGCCGTCTTCCGGTTTCGGCGGCAGGTAGCGGTCGAGGTTGAAGCGGTTGCCCTGGAGGTCGACCAGGATCGCCTGGTTCTCCAGTCCGTACCCGAGCTGGCCCTTGAACTCGGTTTCATCCAGCTGGACGCGGGTCTCCTGGAGCCGGACCATGCCCTCGCGGGTGGCCAGGGTGGTCTCGAAAGCAGCCTTAGAGAGCACGCCCTCATCCCGTGTCTCAATGGCTGGTTGGCCAAGCTGCTCCAGGAGTGTGGCGGGTGAGAATTCGGCCACTTTCAGATCGCCACTGACATCCGGTTGGGCACTGAACCCCTGGATGTTCAGGTTGGAGGTCACCTCCAGATTCTCCAGGCTGGCCATAAGGCCGCTGACGCTGGCGGTTTCCGCGTCCAGGTCTGCGCTGGCCGAGCCGCTCAGTCCCGCACTCACGGTTTCCCCGTTGAAGGGAGTTCCGGTAAGGGTGAAGTCGCCGTCGAGTCCGCTCATCGAGAACTGTTTCAGGTTCTGTGCGGCATTGAGCTGCATTGCCAGGGTGCCGTCCACATCCAGTTCCGGCTCATTGAGCGAGACACTGAATCCCAGTTCCAGCGGGAAGTCCTGCCCCAGGGCAATGTCACTGGCCTCAAGGCTGGCATTGCTGAGCTGGAAGGACTGGCCGGACTGACGGTTCTCGAAGTTCACCTGCGCATTGCTGATCCGGACTTCCTGCACATTGAAGCTGATCAGCTCGCTGCCGGACTCATCGGTCAGGGTCTGTTCCGTTTCTGCAGGAGCGGCGGCTTCCTGCTTTTCCGCTTCCGGCATGATCCGTGTCCAGTTGCCGGTGCCGTCCTCAGCCATTGCGAGATTGGCGAGGAAACCGTCCAGCTGGAAGGTGTGGACCGCGGGCGTCATGGTGATCAGCGACCACAGGTCCACACTGGCCACCAGCTCATCCAGCGCCACGAATTCCTCGCCCTCCAGCGACGCCTGCACATCCGCCACGGAAAGCCCGAGGGGAATGAAGGACCACTGGATGTCGCCGTTGAGCCTGAGTTCCAGGTTGGTGTTGTCAGCGGCGGCCTGCTCGATGTGACTTTTATAGTCGTTCGGGTCGATGACCATCATGGCTGTACCCACGGCAGCGACAAGCAGGATGACCAGTGCGACAATGGCGATAAGTGCGATGCGGAGGGCTTTCATTCTGCGTTCCCTGACAGTGGCTTCAGTAGTTCAAGATAACGCATGGCTGGGGCTTGAGGAACCACTCCGTCCTCTTCTGTCTTGACCGGGCGCGGGGAATTGGAGAAGGTGCGCGCAGTTTAAACAAAGCTTCATGAACAACAACAGGAACGGAACCATGTCCATTACGGTAGCCATTGAGATCCAGCGCGAGTTCACGCTGGATGGCGATTACGATTCGGTGTTTGAACTGCTGGCCGATGTACCGCGTTCGGTGTCCTATTTCCCGAAGGTCCATGAACTGACGGATCTCGGCGACAATACCTACCGCTGGGAAATGGAAAAGGTCGGAGTGGACAAGTACAGCATCCAGACGGTCTATGCCTGCCGTTATGAGTCGGATCGTGACCGGGGCGTGATTGAGTGGACGCCGGTGCGTGGTGAGGGCAACGGCCTGGTGGGTGGCCGCTGGGATCTGCGTGATGCCGGCGACGGCCAGACCGCACTCGCCTTCCAGACCGAAGCCGAGCTGACGCTGCCGCTGCCCAGGGTCATGAAGATGGCCGTCTCACCGGTGGTCAAGCACGAGTTCAACGGCTTCGTGGACACCTACATCGACAACCTCAAGAGTGCGTTCCGCGACGCCTGAGGCACTGAAAGGCGGGGCGGTTTCGGGCTATAATGGCGGTTTTGGACGCCTGCGGATGAACGACATGGCTGATCGGATGGCGCGCGTGGAGCGTGATACCCTCGAAACACGGATCTCGGTGAGTCTGAACCTGGACGGCACCGGGCAGGCGGACTTCGACACCGGAGTGCCTTTTCTCGAGCACATGATGGAGCAGATCGCCCGGCACGGGCTGATCGATCTCAATGTCCAGGCAAGCGGGGATCTTGAGATCGACGATCACCACACAGTCGAGGACATTGGCATCACGCTGGGGCAGGCCCTGGCGAAAGCGGTGGGCGACAAGAAGGGCATCAACCGCTATGGCCATGCGTATGTCCCCCTGGATGAGGCTCTGTCGCGGGTGGTTCTGGACCTTTCCGGCCGCCCGGGGCTGACCATGGAGGTGCCTTTCACCCGTTCCCATGTGGGCCGCTTTGATGTGGATCTTTTCGAGGAGTTTTTCCGTGGCTTCGTGAACCACGCCATGGTGACGCTGCACATCGACAACCTGCGCGGTACCAACAGCCACCACCAGATCGAGACTGTGTTCAAGGCCTTCGGCCGTGCCCTGCGCATGGCGGTGGAGGAGGATGAGCGCGCGGCCGGTGCCATGCCCTCGACCAAGGGATCGCTCTGACCATGAAGGAAGTGGCGATCATCGACTATGGCATGGGCAACCTGCACTCGGTGGGCAAGGCCATCGAGCGGGTGGCGCCGGAAGTGCGGGTTTCGATCACGGACCAGTATGAACGGGTGCGCGCGGCCGACAGGGTCATACTGCCCGGCGTTGGCGCCATGCGCGACTGCATGGCCGAAATCCGCCGCCTGGGCGTGGACGAATGGGTGCGCGAGGCGGTGGAGCAGAAACCACTGCTGGGCATCTGTGTCGGCATGCAGGCGTTGATGGCCGCCAGCGAGGAGAACGAGGGGACCGAGGGGATTGGGATGCTGCCGGCCAGTGTCCGTTTCTTTGGCCATGATCTCCGCGAGGACGGGCAGCGCCTCAAAGTGCCGCATATGGGCTGGAACCAGGTGTTCCAGACGGCTGCGCCGGCACTGTGGCGTGACATTGCCGATGGCACCCGTTTCTACTTCGTGCACAGCTATTACGTGGAGGCCGAGGGCAACGCCAACCTGGCCGGTCGTTGCCATTACGGCGTCGACCTGGCCGCGGCGGTGGCGGCACCGAACCTGTTCGCGGTGCAGTTCCACCCGGAAAAGAGCCACGACGCCGGACTCCAGCTTCTTCGCAACTTCATTGATTGGGACGGTTCTCTGTAATGCTGATCATACCCGCCATCGACCTCAAGGACGGTGAATGCGTCCGCCTGCGCCAGGGGCGCATGGAGGACTCCACTGTCTTCTCCCGGGATCCGGTGGAAGTAGCCGGGCGCTGGGTGGAAGCCGGCGCTCGCCGCCTGCACCTAGTGGATCTCAATGGCGCCTTCGAGGGCAAGCCCGTCAACGACGGCATCATACGGGCGATTGCTCGTGCCTACCCGGATCTGCCGATCCAGATCGGTGGCGGCATCCGCTCGCGGGAGGTGGTCGAGGCCTATCTGGACGCGGGTGTGCAGTGGGTCATCATCGGCACCCAGGCCGTGCGCGATCCGGATTTCGTGACCGCCATGTGCCATGCGCACCCCGGCCACATCATCGTTGGGCTGGATGCGCGCGACGGCATGGTGGCCACCGAGGGCTGGGCCGAGACATCCAGCGTTGAGGCCACGACTTTGGCCCAGCGCTTCGCCAATGACGGCGTGGATGCGATCGTTTACACCGACATCGCCCGCGACGGCATGATGGAAGGCGTGAACGTGGACGCCACCCGCCGTCTTGCGGAATCCACCTCCATCCCTGTGATCGCCTCCGGCGGTGTTTCCAGCATGGTGGATGTGCGGGCGCTGGCCCAGGTGGCGGGTTCCGGCATTACCGGGGCCATAACCGGCCGGGCCATTTACGAGGGCACACTGGACCTTGCCGAGGCCCAGCGCTACTGCGATTCGGTGGCCTCGTCATGAGCCTGGCGCGCCGCATCATTCCCTGCCTGGACGTGGACAAGGGCCGCGTGGTCAAGGGCGTTAACTTCGTTGAGATCCGCGATGCCGGCGATCCGGTTGAGGTCGCGCGTCGCTATAACGATGCCGGCGCCGACGAGATCACCTTCCTGGACATCACCGCCAGTCATGAAAGTCGCGACACCACCTACGAGATGGTGGAGCGCATGGCCGGCGAGGTGTTCATCCCGCTGACCGTTGGCGGTGGCGTGCGCCACGTGGGCCATATCCGCAACCTGCTCAATGCGGGGGCGGACAAGGTCAGTATCAACACCGCGGCCGTGCACAACCCGGAATTCGTGCGCGAGGCCGCCGAGCGTTTTGGCTCCCAGTGCATCGTGGTGGCCATTGATGCCAAGCGCGTGAGCGGTGAGGGCGAGGAGCCACGCTACGAGATCTTCACCCATGGTGGCCGCAACGCCACGGGGCTGAATGCGGTTGAATGGGCCAAGCGGATGGCTGACTACGGTGCCGGTGAGATCCTTCTGACCAGCATGGACCGGGACGGTACGAAAAGCGGTTTTGATCTGGGCCTGACCCGCGCGATCAGTGATGCGGTGCCCGTGCCGGTGATCGCCTCAGGCGGGGTAGGAAACCTGCAGCATCTGGTGGACGGCGTGCTGGAAGGCGGTGCCGATGCCGTGCTCGCGGCCTCCATCTTCCACTTCGGTGAGTACACCATCGCCGAGGCCAAGGACTACATGCGCGCTCACGGCATCGTTATGCGTTAGAGCGCCTCTGTAACCTGCAACTGGTTACTCCTGCTTCTGGACCAGTCGTGGGTCTGGAAGATCAGGGAACAGGGGGCGGTTATTATGGCGCATGGACCAGACCGTGCTGACCGTGGCAATGGCGTAGCCATGCCGGTCCAGCTCCGGAAGCACCGCCTCCAGGTAATCCAGCGTTTCCTCATACGGGTGGGCGATCCCGATGGCCGTGCCATCCTTCCGTGCTTTCCTGAGCAGCTGCCGGAACTGCCGGTGGATACTGGCCTGATCCCGCTCGTTGTCCAGGAAGACATCCCGGCTCATGACGGGCACATCCTTTGACAGTGCCGTGGTTTCCGCCACCGTCGCTGCCGTGGTGCGGCTGTCGATGAACAGCAGATCACGCCCCGCCAGCTCATCCATCACCCAGCCCATGGGCTCCTTAACCTCTGTGAGCAGGCTGCCCATATGGTTGTTGACGCCGGTAGCGCCAGGTACCGAGGCCAGAGCGCTGTGCAGCGTGCTCTGGACTTCCCGCTGGGACATGTCTGCCGCCAGCCCGCCAGGCCCAAGCCCAATGCGGGCCTTATTGGCCATGGGCGCATGGAGTATGACTTCTTTACCGTCATCGGCCGCTGCTCTGGCCTGTTCCCGGGTATAGGGACGGTGTGGCAGGAAGGCCAGCGTCAGGGGCTGATCCATCGCCAGCAGGCGTGCCCCGGCCTCCTGATTGAGGCCGAGGTCATCAATGATGATGGCAATGGTCGGGGGTGGGCCCTGGCCGGACGCGCTGCCGGGGCCCAGGAGCACCAGTGCGCTGAGTGCAAGGCTGAGGGCGAAGCGCATGCGTGTGTCAGTCCGCCTCGCCATTGGCCCCCTCGGACTTCGTTCCGGCGGCTTTGTCCTTCTCCGGGGTGAGGATCCGCATGCCCTTGAGCAGGTTCAGTGCCGAGCGCAGCTGGTAGTCCTTGCGCTGTGCCTCTTCTTCGCTTTCATCGGTGCCGGTGTCATCCGACTTTTCCTCGGCCTTCTGGCCGTTCTCAAGGTGACCGGGCAGGTCCGCCTCGCTGAACCGGCGTGCGGATTCCACATCACGCAGTTCCGCCGGCCGTACCTCGATGTCCGGCTCGATGCCCTTGGCCTGGATGGAGCGACCATCCGGGGTATAGTAGCGCGCCGTGGTGAGCTTGATGCCGTGGCTGTCGCCCAGCGGCATGACCGTCTGGACCGAGCCCTTGCCGAAGGACTTGGTGCCCATGATAACCGCGCGGCGCTGGTCCTGGAGCGCGCCGGCAAGGATTTCCGAGGCCGATGCGGAGCCGGAATTGATCAGCGCCACAATGGGCACGTTCTCGGCGATGCCGCCGGGGCTGGCATCGAAGCTCAGCTGGCTGCTCTCAATGCGGCCCTTGGTGTAGACGATCCGGCCTTCATTGATCAGCGAGTCCGCCACGTCCACGGCTGCCTCAAGCACCCCGCCAGGGTTGTTCCGGAGGTCGAGCACCACGCCGTCCAGCTCGTTACCGTGCTTGTTCACCAGCTCCTCATAGGCGGTTCTGAACTCCTGGCCGGTGTTCTGCTGGAACTGGCTGATGCGGATGTAGCCGTAGCCGGGTTCGAGCATGCGTGAGCGAACACTGTCCACCTCGATGATGGCCCGCTCAATGGTCACCTCAATGGGGCTGCTTTCGCCGTCACGCCCGATCGTAAGGTCGATCGTGGTCCCGGGCTCGCCACGCATTTCCTTGACCGCTTCCTCCAGGCTCATGCCCTTCACCGGGGTGCCGTCGATCTCGATGATCAGGTCCCCTGCCTGGACGCCGGCCTCCTGTGCGGGCGTGCCGTCGATCGGTGAGATGACCCGGACAAAGCCATCCTCCATACCGACCTCGATGCCGAGCCCTCCGAATTCCCCGGAAGTGCTCTCCTCCAGCTGGGAGAAAGCCTCGGGCTCCAGATAGGCGGAGTGGGGATCAAGCCCAGAGAGCATGCCGTCAATGGCCTTGTTGAGGAGCTCCTTGTCACTGACCTCTTCAACATAGCCGCGCTTGATGCGCTCAAACACCTCTGTGAACTTGCGCAGTTCGTCCAGTGGCAGCTGTTTCTCAGGGTCTGCCAGCTGCACTTCCAGCTCGTTGGTCTGACCGTTCACTGGCGGCTGGTTATCAATGTTACGCGTGGGGTCATTGTCCTCCCCTTCCATGGGCTCGGCCGCGACGCCGGGGAGGGCGGTCAGCGTCAGCACCAGGCTGAGAGCGAGGGTGGTGACGGGGTTCCGGGAGCTGTGTCGCATGGGCGCTGCGTTCCTGTTCAGTGCTTTTCGAGCCAGGCTTCGGGATTTTCCGGCTGGCCGTTATGGCGTATCTCAAAGTAAAGACCGGATTGGGAACGCCCGCCACTGTTACCGGTTCGGGCGATGGTCTCGCCGGCCTGTACCCATTCGCCGGCCGAATGGCTCAGGGTATCGTTGTTTCCGTACAGGCTCATGAAGCCGTCGCCATGATCTATGATGATCATGAGCCCGAACCCGCGCAACCAGTTGGCAAAGACAACGCGCCCGTAGTGGACGGCTGTCACGGGCGTGCCCTTGTCCGCGCGGATGCGGATGCCATTGGCCTGCATGCCACTGTCACCGACGGCATCACCGAAGTGGTTGCTGACGGTTCCATCCAGTGGCCATGGCAGTCTAGCACGCAGTTCGGAAAATGGCCGGATGTCCTCGGGGGCTTCGATGCCAGAGATGGACGCTGCCATTTCCTCAATGAGCGCCTCAAGACGCTCCCGGTCCTCCCGCAGCGAAGCCAGCCGGCTTTCGCGCTCACTGATGCGCTGGCGCAGTTCCGCCAGGCGCTGCTCGCGCTCGTTGCGGCGCTGTTGCAGTTCATCGCGCTGCTCGCGGGCCTGTTCGCGCTTGACGGCCAGCTGCTCGCGTGTTGCCTGCATCTCCTGCCGGTTGCGTTCAAGGGCTTCCATGGTATCCGCCAGTTCCGCCAACTGCTGACGGGTATGATTGCCCAGGCGCTGGTGCCATTCCAGCAGGCGGGCCGCCTGCCCGGGATCCTTCTGGGAGAGGAACAGCCGCAGGGCGGGCTGCTCCCCCTGGCGCCAGGCGGAGCGCACAACTTCTCTCAGTGTTTCCCGACCGCGCTCCGCCTCGGCTTCCAGCTTCCGGTTGCGCTGCTCCAGTCCGGCGAGCTCATCATCCAACCCGGTGATGTCTGAATTGATCCGGTTGAGGCGTTGCTGGCTGCGTGCCACGGCCTCCTCGGCCTCCCGCAGGCGGGTCAGGGTGGCATCCTCGTTGGCGCGGGCATCCTCGAGCCAGTGGGAAACGGACTCAATGGCCTGCTTTACGTCATCCAGGCGCTCGCGGGCAGCCTGCTCATCCTCCTGTGCCGGAGCCGCGAGCGCCGTCCCGAGCAGCATCGCCAGAACGACGCGGCGCATGTCAGGCCCCGGGCTGGATCAGCGTCTGGCCGGTCATTTCCGCAGGCTGCTGCTGATCCATAAGGCTCAGCAGCGACGGGGCGATGTCGCAGAGCGCGCCCCCGTCGCGCAGGCTGAGCTTGCGGTCACCCACATACACCAGCGGCACCGGTACGGTGGTATGAGCGGTGTGCGGCTGGCCGGTTACGGGGTCGCGCATCTGTTCGCAGTTGCCGTGGTCGGCGGTGACCAGGGCCTGGCCACCATTGGCCTTCAGGGCTTCCAGGACCCGCCCGACGCTTTCGTCCACCGCCTCGACGGCTTTGCTGGCCGCTTCAATGCTACCCGTGTGCCCGACCATGTCGCCGTTGGCGTAGTTGCAGATCACCAGGTCGTATTGGCCGCTGTTGATGGCTTCAACCAGGCGATCCGTGACTTCCGGAGCGCTCATCTCCGGCTGCATGTCGTACGTGGCCACTTTGGGGGAAGGAACCAGGATGCGGTCCTCGCCCGGGAAGGGCTCCTCGCGGCCGCCGTTGAAGAAAAAGGTGACGTGGGCGTATTTCTCCGTCTCCGCGATGCGCAGCTGCTTCAGTCCCTGATTGCTGGCGTATTCGCCCAGCATGTTGGGCAGGGATTCAGGCGGGTAGGCGCAGCTGGTGTCGAGATTGGCTTCGTATTCCGTCAGCATTACGAAATCGGAAAGGCGCGGTTCACTGCGGCGGCTGAATCCGGTGAAATCCTGGTCCACGAAGGCGTGCGCCAGCTGGCGGGCGCGGTCGGCGCGGAAATTCATGAACAGCACGGCGTCGCCGTCATCGATGGTGACCGGGTTTTCGCCTTCCGCCGCAATCACGCTGGCCGACACGAACTCGTCGTCCTCGCCCCGTGCGTAGGCGGCTTCCAGTGCTTCCACGCCAGAGTCCGCGCGGTAATTGGCCTCGCCCAGGGTCAGCAGGTTGTAGGCCTTTTCGATGCGGTCCCAGTTGTTGTCCCGGTCCATGGCGAAGTAGCGGCCGACGACCGAGGCCACTTGGCCGACGCCCGCTTCGCGCAGCAGGCGGTCCGCCTTCTCCAGGGATTCGCGGGCGCTGCGCGGCGGTGTATCACGCCCGTCCAGAAAGGCATGGATATAGACGTAACGCGCGCCCTGTTCCATGGCCATGCGGCAGGCGGCGAACAGGTGCTCTTCGTGGCTGTGTACGCCGCCGGGCGACAGCAGGCCGATCACGTGAACGGCGCCGTCCGCCGCGATGGCGCTGCGGATGGCGCCGCCGAGCACCGGGTTTTCCGCCAGTGTGCCGTTCTCGATGTCACGGCTGATTCGGGTCAGGCTCTGGTAGACCACGCGGCCGGCGCCAAGGTTCATATGGCCGACCTCGGAGTTGCCCATCTGGCCTTCGGGAAGTCCCACGGCCAGGCCGCTGGTGTTGAGCAGCGTACGTGGGCATTCCGCCCAGAGCCGGTCCCAGACCGGGGTTTGGGCAAGGCTGACGGCGTTGTCGTCGGTGGGCTCACGCTGGCCCCAGCCGTCCATGATGATGAGCGCGGTTGTCTGAGGTCTGTCACTCATGGGTTCGGGTTCCGGGTTGCCTCGAAAGGGCCTGATTCTAACCTGATTCCGGGTGCCCCGGCCATTGGCGCACCTGTCGTCGCTGCCGGGCCCTGTGTATAATCGCGGCTGAACGAACAGGGCCATGTGGCCCGGACACAGGTGTGGCGCAGAATGATCCAACAGCTATTTGAGTTTGTCATCAATCACTGGATGCTGGTCAGTGCCTTCTTTGTGCTGCTGCTGGCGCTTTTCTGGGTGGAAAGCAGCCGTGCCGGGCGCAAGGTGGGGCCACAGGAAGCGGTTCTCATGCTCAACCGGGATGAGGCCGTGGTGGTGGATGTGCGGGAAAAGAAAGAATTTTCCGAGGGCCATATCCGTGGCGCCGAGCACATTCCCATGGCGAAGCTTAAGGAAAGTGGGAACCAGCTCCGGAAACACCAGGACAAACTGATTATCCTCGTGGATAAGGCGGGCCAGCATTCGGGTATGGCCGTGAAGGAGGTCCCCAACCCTGAGGAGCTCCAGCTGGCACGGCTGACCGGTGGCATGATGGAGTGGCGCAACGCCAATCTGCCGGTCACCAACAAGTAAGAATGCGCCGGTGACGCGGCGGGCCGGGGTTGCCGGCCCGTGCAGTAACAATAGACAGGAATAACGCAATGGCCGAGAACAATGACACACAGGCTGGCGCCGCGGGCGGCCAGCAGGGCGACGAGAACCAGCCGCAGTTCGCGCTCCAGCGCGTCTACATCAAGGACAGCTCCTTCGAGGCGCCCAACACGCCGACCATTTTCCAGGAGCAGTGGAAGCCCGAGGTCACCATGGACCTCAACACCAGCCATACTGACCTGGGAGAAGGCCAGTACGAGGTGGTGCTTCAGCTGACGCTGACAGCGAAGATCGGTGATAAGACCGCCTACATTGTGGAAGTACAGCAGGCAGGCATCTTCGTGGTGCGCAATTTTGATGACAGCCGCCAGGGCCAGATGCTGGGCGCCTACTGCCCCAACGTGCTCTTTCCCTATGCCCGCGAATCCGTGGATACGCTGGTGACCAAGGGCAGCTTCCCGCCCCTGATGCTGGCGCCGGTCAACTTCGACGCCATCTATCAGCAGGCGCTGGAGCGCCGCCGCCAGGAACAGGCCGGCGAGGCGGAGCAGCAGAACCACTGATCACCGCTCAGCGGCAGAGCCCGTCCTCCAGCCCACGGCGGCAGTAGTGGCGGGCTTCCACCCTTTCGACCTCCCAGCATCCGGCGGTTTCCGTCAGCCGGAGGCGGTGGTCGACCCCCGCCACGGCATCATCCCGGAATCCCCAGCGCTGCAGAAGACCGGTCACGCTGCCATCCGCCTCCTGGCGGGTGCGCATATCAATCGTCAGCCGCTCACCGCGATCCGGCCCGATCAGGTCACGGGAGTGCGCCCAGCTTTCCACGGCAGCCTGGGCATCCTTGCAGGCGTTAAGGGGTTCCTGCGGCGTAAGCTCAGGGATGTGGCGCCAGTTCGAGAGGCCTGGCTCATAACCATGTTCGCCAGCCTGTTCGCGATAGTTGGCCCACTCCGGCTGTTCATAGAACTCACTGCCGCCGCCCGGGAAAGCTGCTTCATCGGAGCAGCCACTGAGGGCAATGAGGGCGAATGCGAGTGCGGGAAGCCGGGGCATGGAAGGGGTTCTATTACCATTGGGTGATGTCATGAATCGCATCATGCCCGAATGTGACTCAGTCCGCAAAACGCTCATCCGCGCTTTTCAGGCGGATCCGCCCATACCAGGCGCGGGTGGTGCCTCCGTGGTTATCACAATCGGTCATGATGGCCAGGGCGGTCAGATGCTCCGGTACCTCTCCGTGGTGGCGCCGGAAGTCGGCCCGCAGGTCCCGGGTGACGGTCTGCCATTGGGCACCGTCTTCCGGCGGGCCTGAAGCCACCGCCACCATCCGTGCCCGGGACTGGAAGGGGTTCTGCCAGCTGCTGCCGGCCGGTTCCCTGCTGGCCCAGACGTAATTGAGAGCCCGTGTCTTCCAGCGCAGCCAGGTGGGCTCGTGCACGGCGTAGATGCGGGCGGGGAAGTCGTCGCCTTCGCGGGTCCGCTCGTCGATAGCGTTGTAGACGGAGTCCACCCGCCAGCGCCACTCAATGATGGGCGTCTCGCTGAGGTCAATGGGTTCCTCCAGGTACAGCCCCGATGCGGAGTCGCCGCTGCAGGTAGCGCGTACGGCCCTGCGGCCATCAAAGGTGACCAGTTCGTAGTCCGTTTCGCCGGTGAAGCTGTGGTGTTCCCACCCGGCGATGGCTTCGGGCGGGAAGACGCGTTCGGCCAGGCCGGGGCTGCTCAGGGCGCACATGCCCATGAAGACCAGTGCCCGACCCAGCGCTGGGTTGTCAGAACAACGGAGCATGCCGTACCAGTGGTCCTCTGTTGCCTATGGGGTTGAGTGAGCCTGCTTTGTCCGGGTCCACCCAGTGCACCTGGTTGGTCAGGTCCCGGTCGGCGCCGACCCTCAGTTCGGTCTCGCCGGCAAGGCTTTCGTCGGAACCGGCGTCGACTGACGTCAGGAGTCGTTGCCGCCCGAAGCCGGGCCCCATAAAGACTCCCTTGGCGCCGGAATTCCAGTTGTTGAGAGCGCCCAGGTCAATGCTCGGAAGGACCGGGTTCCCCTGCTCCATGGCGACCGGCGAGCCGGGCTCGGCAAGGGCGCGGAGACTTTCCATGCCGCTGCTGCCACCCCGGTAAAACAGTTTGCTGATGGAGGCTGATGCCAGGGCCTGGGGCTGAACCTCTTCTGAAACCGCCTCTGTCGGGTCAATGGAAGAACCGATCCACTGGGCGTCCGCGATGATGAATGCATTCAGGTCGCCGCTGATCGAGGGGTTATAGCCGATGGCGAAAGAATCCGTGAGTTGACCATTGGGCTCCGCGCCCCTTGCGGCAGTGAAGTAGAACCAGCCCTCGGCGGTGCCCCTGACCCGTGTTTCCACGTACGGGGCCCGCACCAGTGTCCTTGCGCCGGTCCCTGACACGCCCACAACCCGGATTTCCCGCTGGGGGCTGTCGTTGCGCTGGCTCAGGAGGCCCCATATCACATGGGTATCCGAGCGGCTCACAAAGTAGGGGCGGCCGGGACCATCCACTGAATCAATGATCCGGTAACCGTCGGCATCCGCTCTGACCAGGGCGTTACCGATTCCGAAAAAGACCGCATCGGCGGCCGGTGCAACCCAGTCCGCGAGCGGAATCCGGGGCAGTGTTGCGAGTTCGGGGCCGCCGCTGTTTTCTAGGTTGCTGATGCTGTTGGCGGCGCGGTCGTAGTACGCCAGCTGGTAGTCCCGGTCGGCATCGCTGGTGTCAGACCCCGTGTACGCGACGATGGCCGCCCCGGTTCCGATGCGTCCTATCAGGTGGAGTTCAGTAAAGGGAGTGACTGCCTTGTCCGTATTGATACTGTCACCGGGGGACGAGAGGTCCGAGACGTCATATCTTGCAGGGGTGTCGTCACTTTCCAGGGTGAGCCACTGTGGCTCATGATCAGAGCTTTTGTTGAGCCCGGCAACCACGGTTACCCCGGAAGGGAATGATTGCGGGGGTGTGCTGGCGGTGTCATCGAGCTGCACCTGCTTCCAATCCGTCACGCTGAAGCGGTCAGGGCAGTCGCCGCCGTTTCTCTGCGTGTGGTAGGCAACACTGGTGTTATCAATGGCTTCCAGGTCATAGGCCCATCCGCCAAGGCAGGTCCCCGCAGCGTTCGCCTGGCTGGAGATTTGCTGTATGTTTGCGGAGCCGGTGGGAGCCCGTGTAAAACCGTTTTCGTTCCGGTAGAAAATGGCGCGGGGTGCCATTCGCGCGCCACTGTCCACAAGCGCCGGCACCGTCTGCAACGGGAGTTCCGCAAGCAGGCTGGTGTCGATCTCGTCGGAGCCGTTGTTGTCCTTTGGGATAGCAAACAACCCCCGCTCCTGAGTGCTCTCGCCCTGGATCCAGAACCGTGACTCGGAGTAATACCCTGGCGTTGCTGGGGGCTGGTCATCCTCTTCCTGGATCGGCGTCTCCGGAATCGGGCTGCTATCAGGCAGGGTGACCTGATCGCCGATGCCGGCACCACCACTGCTGCCCCCGGAGCAGCCCGTGAGGATGAAGGACAGAAGACAGAGCGAAAGTACTCCCGGTACCAGGCGTCGTGATGGCATCGTCTGCCCTCCTGAATTGTGCGACTCCGTTCACATTGAGTATACGCCTGAAATTTCAGATATGACCACCGAGCCAGGCCCAGGCAATGCCGAGGTACTCGTGGATCGCGCGTTCGCTCATCTCCAGGGCACCTGCCGAGGGTAACCAGAAAGCGGGATCGGACTTGAGGGCGGTGCCTGCCGCGCGCCGCGCGGTGGGTGCGGGGATGGGGTTCAGGCCCACCTTACGGTTGAGCATCATGGCCCGGGGCATGTGCGAGGCTGAAGTGACCAGCAGGAACGGGGCCTCTCCGACCGCCTCGCGCATGAATTCAGCCTCCTGGCGGGTGTTCAGAGGGTTGGGGTGGATGCGCAGGCGGTCCGGGTCCGCGCCCATCGCGATGGCTGCCCGACTCATGACCGTAGCGCTGGGAGCGTCCCCGAAGACACTGCCACCGGACAGGATCAGGGTGCTTTCCGGCAGGGCATTCTGCAGGCGCAGCCCTTCCGCCAGACGGAGGCTGGCGACACCACTGAGGCGGGTCGTGGGGGGGGCATCCGCATCCTCCGAGGCGCTGGAGCCCAGCACCAGAATCCAGCGGACATTGCTGAAAGCCTGCGGCTGGGTGATGGGCTCGTAGCGGGATTCCAGCGGCAGGATCAGCCAGCGGGCCAGGGGTTCGACGGAGAACACCAGGAACAGTATGCCGGCCATGCAGGCCGCGGTGACGGCCAGCCGGGTCCGTTTGAGGAGTCGCAGGCCCCACGCCACCAGCAGGATGAGACCGACCAGGGGCAGGGGGCTGAGCAGGGCGGCGATGATTTTGGTCAGCAGCATGCAGGAAGGGTACCCGATACGGTCGTGGGCGGGAAATATTTGACAGTGGGTGCGGGCAGATCAGAATTGGGGGCATGTCGCAACGCCCGGAACGCCTGACCAGCCTCGATGTACTGCGTGGATTCGCCATACTGGGCATCCTCGTGATCAACGTCCGGGCCTTTGCTGAAGTATCGACCGCCCAGCTCAACCCCGGGGTCATGGGCAGCTTTGAGGGGGCGGAGTTCTGGGTCTGGTTCGTTTCCCACCTGCTGTTCGAGTACAGCTTCATGCCGCTGCTGGCCGCGCTGTTTGGCGCGGGGGTGGTGATCCAGGGGGAGCGGCTCGCCGCTGAAGGGTTTCAGGTGGACCGAATTCTGCGGCGGCGCATGGGGGCGCTGGCACTCATTGGGCTGGGTCACCTGGTCCTCATCTGGTACGGCGACATTCTGCTGCTTTACGCCGTGGTGGGGCTGGTTGCGGCGCGTTTCCGGAACCTGCCGCCGGCACGGCTTCTGGGCTGGGCGTTGGTGTTCTATCTGGTGCCTTTCGGCTTTGCCCTGCTGATGACCGGCATCCTCAACTGGATGCCTGCCGAAGAGTATGAGGCCTTCAGGCAGCAGTTCTGGAGTGCGGATTCCGCACTGGTCGAGCAGGAGATCGAGGCCTACCGGGGCGGCTGGCCAGCCCAGTTCGAGCATCGGCTCATGGTACTGTTCGAGAGCTGGCCGAGCATGCTGCTGACCGAATCGGGCTGGCGTGTGCTGGCGCTCATGCTGGTGGGGATGGCGCTTTACCGGGGTGGTTTCTTTTCCGGTCACTGGCCGGAGTCGCCCTACCGGCGGCTGGGGCTGCTTGGGTTCGGCATCGGCATTCCACTGTGCCAGTGGGGGGTACTCTACAACATGACCCATGAGTGGGGCATGGCGGAATCGCTCTATGCCGGCCGTCAGTTCAATATCTGGGGCGGTCCCCTGGTGGCGCTGGGTTGGGCCTCCGCAGTGATGCTGGCGCTCCAGCGGGGCCTGTTCAGGGGGCTTCTGGAACGCCTGAGGGCACTCGGCAGGCTGGCGCTCAGTGCCTATCTGCTCTGCTCGGTCCTGGGCACAGCGTTTTTCTACACGGGCGGACGCTTTGAGGCCACGCCGCGTCTGGTCCAGTTGCAGTTCATCCTTGCGGTCTGGCTGATGCTGCTGGTGATCGCGCCATTGTGGCTGCGGCGCTGGCGTGCCGGGCCCGCTGAATGGCTGTGGCGGCGTTTTGCCTACCGCGAGGATCGGGGGTAACCAGCGTTACCCGTGGAAGCTCCAGATCTGTGGAATCAGGGTGATGACAGTGGTGGCTACCAGCAGACTCAGCGGAATGCCCATGCGCATGTAGTCCGTAAAGCGGTAGCGGCCCGGCCCGTAGACCATTAGGTTGGTCTGGTAACCCAGCGGCGTGATGAAGCTGGCGCTGGCGGCGAACATCACCGCGATGGCGAAGGGCAGGAAGTTGACCCCGAGCTGCTCGGAGATCGCCAGGGCGATGGGGAACATGAGCACAGCGGCGGCATTGTTGGTGATGACCTCGGTGAACAGGGCGGTCAGCAGGTAGATGATGGCCAGGGCCATCCAGGGGGACATCTCACTGTTGCCCAGAAGGCTGCCCGCCACCCACTGGGCCGCACCGGTCTGGTCCATGGCGTTGCCCAGGGCGAAGGATGAGGCGATGATCACCAGTACCGGCAGGTCCAGGCTGCGCCGCGCTCGCGAGGCACTGGTGCAGCCGAACAGGATCATGGCGCCGCCGGCCAGGAAAGCGGCCTCCATGATGCTGAGCAGGCCACTGGCACTGAGGGCCACCATGCCCGCAAGGATCCCCAGGGCGGCGGGGGCACGGCTGAAGTCTGGTGGCGTGGAGTCATTGAGAGCGCTCACCAGCAGGAAGTCGCGCCGGAAGCGGTATTGCTCCACGAATTCATGGCTGGCTTCGAGCAGCAGGGTGTCGCCCATGCGCAGGCGGATGTCGCCCAGCTTCCCGGAGACCCGCTTGCCCTCGCGCGAGACCGAGAGGATGGCGGCATTGAAGCGCGAGCGGAAACGGCTTTCGCGCACAGTCTGGCCCAGCCCGGCAAATTCCTGGCCGAGGACGACTTCCACCAGGCAGCGCTGATGGTTCGCCAGCTCCAGTTTCTGGACATTGGCGTTGGCCGGTATCAGCCCCTGTATGCGGCGCAGTTCGCTGGCGCACTCCGGGGCTCCCACGAAATAGAGCCGGTCCCCGCCCTGCAGATCCCGGTCCGGCTCCACCGGTGAGATCAGGTGGCCGTCGCGTTCGATCTCTGTGAGATAGCCGTAGTTCAGCGCGCGCAGGCCAGCCTCGGCAACGGTTCTCCCCGTCAGTGGGCCCTTTCTGTCCACTTCGACTTCCACGCCGTATTCGCGCACGGCGTCCAGGTCCTCGGTGACGCCGCCTCGGTCCGGCAGCATGTGGTTAGCGAAGAGGACCAGGAAGGTACCGCCGATCAGCAGCAGGGGCAGCCCTACCCAGGCGAGTTCAAACAGGCCCAGCTGGATGTCGAGGCGGGACTGGAGAAGGCCGTCCACCACCAGGTTGGTGCTGGTGCCGATCAGCGTGCAGGTGCCGCCCAGAATGGCGGCGTAACTCAACGGCAGCAGCAGCCGGGAGGCGGGAATGCCCAGCCGTTGGGCCCAGTCCTGAACGGCCGGGATGAACATGGCCACTACGGCGGTGTTGTTCATGAAGGCGCTCATCAGGCCGGTTGGCGCCACCAGCCGCGCCTGGGCCCGCCATGTGCCCTTCGGGTGGCCGAGCAGGTGGCGGGCCAGCCACTGGATGGCGCCCGTTTCCTTGAGCCCGGCGGCGACCACGTAGAGGGTGGCAATGGTGATCACGCCCGGGTTGGAGAAACCGGCCAGCGCTTCTGCCGGGGACAGGATGCCCAGGATCAGCATGACGGCCATCGCCGTCATCAGCACCAGGTCCGCGGAGAGCCGGGTGAAGATCAGGGTCCCCAGAACCGTGACCAGCGTGGCCAGGGTGAACGCCGCTTCCCAGTCCATGGCCGTCAGGCGTCACCCCCGGGCTTGAGCAGATCGCGCTCCTTCAGGTAGCAGAGCAGATTCTCCACGCAGGCGTCGACGCTCAGGTTGGAGGTGTCCAATGTGATCTCCGGATGCGCCGGCGCCTCATAGGGGGAGTCGATCCCGGTAAAGTCATGGATCTCGCCACCGCGCGCCTTGCGGTACAGGCCCTTGGGGTCGCGTTCCTCGCAGGTGGCCAGCGGGGTATCCATGAAGACCTCGATGAACTCACCCGCCGGGAACATGTTGCGCACCAGCCGCCGGTCGCTGGCGAAGGGCGAGATGAACGCGCTGAGCACGATAAGCCCGGCATCCGCGAACAGTTTGCTGACCTCACCGATGCGGCGGATGTTCTCCACCCGGTCCTCATTGGAGAAACCCAGATCCCGGTTCAGGCCATGGCGGACGTTGTCACCGTCCAGCAGGAAGGTGTGGTAGCCCTCATGGTAGAGCGCTACGTCCAGCGCGTTGGCGATGGTAGACTTGCCGGAACCGGAAAGGCCGGTGAACCACAGCAGGCAGGGGTGCTGGTGCTTGATGCTGGCGCGCTCGGTGCGCGAGATCTTGTGGTCGTGCCAGACAATGTGGTCGCTCACGTTGGATCCTTCCTCAAAAGCTGCCGGAAATCGAAAAGTGTTTATTGTCATCCAGCCTCCATGACCGGTGCAATGCCGCATCAGGGTCGAATCGGCCCGCTATCTGGTAGACTGGCTTCCAAAACAGGCAAACAGGAGCATACAACCATGCGTGATGTTGTCATCGCCGCTGCCCGGCGCACCGCCGTGGGCACTTTCGGGGGCAGCCTGGCCGGCCAGAGCGCGGCCCAGCTTGGCGCCACCGTCATCCGCCAGCTGCTGAACGAAACCGGCATCAGCTCGGATCAGGTCGACGAGGTGATCCTCGGGCAGGTGCTGACCGCCGGTGTTGGTCAGAACCCCGCACGCCAGGCGGCCATCGGGGGTGGCCTGACGGAGGCGGTGCCGGCCATGACCATCAACAAGGTCTGCGGTTCCGGCCTCAAGTCCCTGCACCTGGCCACCCAGGCGATCCGCTGCGGTGACGCGGACCTGATCATTGCCGGCGGCCAGGAGAGCATGAGCCAGGCCCCGCACGTGCTGCCCAACAGCCGTAACGGCCAGAAGATGGGGCACTGGCAGCTGATCGACTCCATGATCCAGGACGGCCTCTGGGATGCCTTCAACGATTACCACATGGGCGTCACCGCCGAGAACATCGCCCGTGAGTACAGCATCACCCGCCAGGAACAGGACGAATTCGCCGCCGCCTCCCAGCAGAAGGCGGAGGCTGCCATCAACGCCGGGCGCTTCAGTGATGAGATCGTCCCCGTGAGCATTCCCCAGCGCAAGGGCGATCCCAAGGTGGTGGACACCGACGAGAACCCGCGCCCGGGCGTGACCGCCGAGGGGCTGTCCGGACTCAAGCCGGCCTTCCAGAAGGACGGCGGCGTTACCCCGGGCAATGCCTCGGCGTTGAACGATGGGGCTGCCGCTGTGGTGGTCTGTTCCGCTGAAAAGGCTCAGGAACTGGGTCTGGAGTCACTGGCCACCATCCGTGGTTACGCCAACGCCGGCGTGGCGCCGGAGGTCATGGGGACCGGGCCCATTCCGGCGACCCGCCGCGCGCTGGACAGCGCGGGCTGGGGCATCGACCAGCTGGAACTGGTGGAGGCCAATGAGGCGTTCGCCGCCCAGGCCATTGCCGTGAACCGCGACCTCGGCTGGGATACGGAACGGGTGAACGTGAACGGCGGTGCCATTGCCCTGGGTCACCCGATCGGGGCCTCCGGCTGCCGGATCCTGGTGACCCTGCTGCACGAGATGCGCCGGCGTGAGGCCCAGCGTGGCCTGGCGACACTGTGCATCGGTGGCGGCATGGGCGTGGCACTGGCCGTTGAGCGCTGAATGCTCAATATTGCGCTCTATGAGCCGGAGATACCGCCCAATACGGGCAACATCATGCGGCTGGCGGCCAGTACCGGCTGCCGTCTCCACCTGATCCAGCCGCTGGGCTTCCAGCTGGATGATCGGCGCATGAAGCGGGCTGGGCTGGATTACCGGGAGTACGCCAGTGTGTCCGTGCACGAGGACTACAGGGCTTTCCTTGAGGCAGAGCCCATCCGGTCGGGCCGGCTTTTCGGGATCTCCACGAAAGGCACCAATGGTCACCATCAGGCAGCCTACCAGCCTGGGGATACCCTGATGTTCGGTCCAGAGACGCGCGGTCTGCCGGAGGACGTTCTGGCCGGGCTGCCTAAGGGGCAGGTGCTGCGCCTGCCGATGGTGCCGGAACGGCGCAGTCTGAACCTCTCCAACGCGGCGGCCGTAGTGGTCTATGAAGCCTGGCGTCAGCTCGGCTTTGAGGGGGGTGTCTGATGGATGTCTACGAGGTGGGCGGCGCGGTGCGCGACTGGCTTCTGGGCCAGGCGGTGAAGGACCGGGACTGGGTGGTGGTCGGCGCCACGCCCGAGCAGATGCTGGCGGCTGGTTACAAGCAGGTGGGGGCGGACTTTCCCGTCTTCCTCCATCCCGAGACCCGGGAGGAATACGCGCTGGCCCGCACCGAGCGCAAAAGCGGCCACGGCTACCATGGCTTCGAGGTGCACAGTGCCCCGGATGTCACGCTTGAGGAAGACCTGAAGCGCCGGGATCTGACGGTCAACGCCATGGCCCGTGATGCGGAGGGGCATCTGGTGGATCCCTTCGGGGGTAAACAGGATCTTGCTGACCGGGTGCTGCGCCATGTCTCTCCGGCCTTTGCCGAGGACCCGCTGCGCATCCTGCGTACTGCCCGGTTCGCCGCGCGTCTCGCCCCCATGGGGTTCGAGGTGGCGGAGGAGACCATGACCCTGATGCGCTCCATGGTGGTCGAAGGTGAGGTCGACCACCTGGTCCCGGAACGGGTCTGGCAGGAAACACGGCGGGCTCTTCACGAAGCGCGCCCCCAGGTCTTCTTTGAGGTCCTGGAAGCCTGCGGCGCCCTGGCTGTGGTGATGCCGGAGATTGCGTCGCCGCTCGAGGTGCGCGAAGGGGGCCTGTCAGCTCTGGCCCGGGCGGTGGCTATCAGTGATGCCACCGAAGTACGTTTCGGCGCCCTTAGCTCGAAGCTCGAGGCGGATACCGCCGATGCCTTCAGTGAACGGCTGCGGGTTCCCAACAGCTGCCGGGATATTGCCGTGAGTTCGGCGGCACTGCCGCGCTGGGCGAGACCATTGAGCGCGGACTGGGTGGAGGAGCTTCTGGAAAAGGCGGACGCCTGGCGGCGCCCGGAGCGCTTCGAGCAGCTGCTGATGGTGATGGAGGCCTGTGGGCTGGATGCTCAGGCGGCGGCACGGGTGCGTGAAGCCCGTGCCCGGGCGGCGGCCGTGGATCCCCGGGCTCTGATGAAGGAGGGCTACCAGGGGAAGGCGCTGGGTGACGCTATTGCGGCCCGCCGGCAACAGGCGATTGAACAGGTGGTCGAGGGAGAAGCGGACGATGCATGAGCACGGTGGCGTGGCTCTGGTGACCGGGGCGGCAAGACGGCTGGGCGCGGGCACCGCAAGGGCCCTGCATGCGAGGGGATACCGGGTGGTGGTGCATTACCGCAGCCGGAACCGTGATGCGGAAACGCTGGTGGCCGAGCTGAATGCTGCGCGTGCCGGCTCGGCCGTGGCATTGCAGGCGGATCTGCGGGACCCGGAGGCGGTCCAGACGCTGGCCCGTGAGGCACGGGAATACTGGTCCCGGCTGGATGTGCTGGTGAATAATGCGTCCGAGTTTTTCCCCACGCCGGTGGGAGAGCTGAGCGTGGAGCAGTGGGGCCGCCTGGTCGACACCAACCTGCGCGCCCCTGTGCTGCTGGTTGAGGCGCTCGCTGGGGAGCTGAAGCTGCAGCGTGGCTGCATCATCAACCTGATTGACGTCCATGCCGAACGCCCGCTGGCGGATCATCCGGTTTACTGCGCCACCAAAGCCGCCCTGGCGTCGCTGACGCGCTCCTGGGCCAGGGATATGGCGCCGCGGGTGCGGGCCAACGGGGTGGCACCGGGGGCAATCTTGTGGCCGGAAGGCGAGGGCGGTGGTGCCATGCCGGAGGAAGAGCAGCAGGCGATCCTGCAGCAGGTGCCGCTGCACCGCACCGGTGAGGCGGATGATATTGCCGGTGCCGTGGCCTGGCTGGTCTGCGATGCGCCCTATGTGACCGGGCAGGTGCTGAATGTGGATGGCGGGCGCAGCGTGACCGGCTAGATAACAGCGGTGTCTAGCCGGGGCGGACCTGATCCAGGTTCATGGACACCCGGTGCTGTTTCTGCAGGAAATCGATCAGCACCATCGCCCGGGTTTCTCCGTCGTATTCCTGGAAGACGGCGTTCAGGCCGCGGAAGGGCCCTTCCAGAATCTCGAGCTTGTCCCCTTTGTGGATGCCCCCGGCCTCGGCTGCGGATTCCAGACCCTCCCGGATCCCCTGGATGACCTCATCGGCAATGGGTGCCGGCCGGTTACCGAAGCTCACAACCCGCACCACGCCTCGGGTGGAGCGGAGCTTGTGCCAGACCGGATCGGTCAGCTCCAGGTTGATGAACAGGTACCCCCGGAACAGGGGCTCCCGCCGCATCCGGCGCTTACCCTGCTGGATGGTTTCCACGTCAATCTCGGGGAAGAAACACTCGATCCCCTGGTTCTCCAGGTTCGCCAGCGCGCGAGCCGCCTGGGCCGGTTTATGCTGTAGGGCGTACCATGCCATGCGCAGAAATCCTTTCCTTTACCACTGTGGGGCCATTCTAGTGCGCAATACCCGGCGAGGTTAAGCAGGACGTTGATAAAAGTCCTTTTACAGGTGCTGGGATGGGCTTATGGTGGTTCGTATCCACCGCAAGGGTGCGGTATACGGATAAAAGGAGGTGACCATCATGAGTGTTCTTCTGTTGCTGCTTGCCGGGCTGGTTCTGCTCTATCTCGGGGCGAACTGGTGGCTCGGTACCGCTGGGCTTGTTATTGCTACGGGCATCGGGTTCTGGCTGGACAGCTGGCACTGGCTGAGCGTGTTCATCGGAACTGTGCTGCTTCTGGGCACACTGGTGGTCATCATCCCATCACCACTGCGGCGCAGCCTCATCAGCAGCCCGCTTCTGGGCATGATCCGGGGTATGCTGCCCACGCTATCCGATACAGAACAGCAGGCTCTCAATGCCGGCAGCGTGGACTGGGACGGCCAGCTGTTCTCCGGCCGGCCGGACTGGAACCACCTTCTGGATCTGCCTCACCCCAAGCTCACCGAAGAAGAACGGGCCTTCATCGACGGCCCGGTGGATGAGCTCTGCGCCATGCTGGACGACTGGTCCATCACCAATGAGCGTTACGACCTGCCGGAGGAGGCCTGGAAGTTCATCCGGGAAAAGGGCTTCTTCGGCCTGGTGATCGACAAGGAGCACGGTGGGCTCGGGTTCTCGAATACCGCGCACTCCGAGGTGGTCATGAAGATCGCCTCCCGGGGCGTCTCGGCCGCGGTTACCGTCATGGTCCCCAACTCCCTGGGCCCGGGTGAGCTGATCACCTATTACGGCACGGACGAGCAGAAGCAGTACTACCTGCCGCGCCTGGCAAAGGGCGACGAGGTGCCCTGCTTTGCCCTGACATCACCAGTGGCCGGTTCGGATGCCGGTGCCATTCCGGACCGGGGCGTGATCTGCCGGGGCTACTGGAACGGCCAGGAAGTACTCGGCATGAAGGTCACCTGGAACAAGCGCTACATCACCCTGGCGCCGGTGGCCACGCTGATCGGCCTGGCGATCAAGGTCTATGATCCGGACCACCTGCTGGGCGAGGAACACGATCTGGGCGTGACCACGGTGATGGTGCCGGCGGACACGGAGGGCGTGAACCACGGAGCCCGCCATCTGCCCATGAATACCGTCTTCATGAACGGGCCGACCTGGGGCGAGGATGTGTTCATCCCGCTGGATCAGGTCATCGGCGGGCGCGGGATGATCGGCCAGGGCTGGCGCATGCTGCTGGAATGCCTGTCCATCGGGCGCTCGATTTCGCTGCCGGCCCTGGGCACCAGCGGCGGCAAGATGGCCTGCCTGACCACCGGCTCCTATGCCTCCGTGCGCGAGCAGTTCGGGCGCTCCATCAGCGACTTCGAAGGGGTTCAGGAGGCGCTTGAGCCCATGGCCGGTTATACCTGGATGATGGACAGCGCCAGGGTTTTCACCTCCGGCATGCTGGATCGCGGCGTGAAGCCCTCCGTGCCGTCCGCGCTGCTCAAGTACCGCAACACGGACCTGATGCGCAAGGTCGTGACCAACGCCATGGATGTCGTGGCCGGGCGTGGCGTCATCAAGGGGCCGCGTAACTTCCTGGCCCGGATCTATCAGGCGATTCCCATTGCCATAACCGTAGAGGGTGCCAACATCCTGACCCGCAGCCTGATGGTCTTCGGCCAGGGCGCCATCCGTTGCCACCCCTATATCGTCCAGGAGATCGAGGCCGCCGGCATGGAGGATGCCGGCAAGGCGGTCCAGACGTTCGACGGCGTCTTCTTCGCCCACATCGCCCATACCAGCCGGAACGTGCTGCGTTCCCTGGTTCTGGGACTGACCGGTGGCCTGGTGCAGCCGACGCCCGGCCAAGGGGGATTGCGGCGTTACTATCAACAGCTGTCGCGGTTCGCATCCGCTTTCTCGGTGCTGACCGACGTGGGCCTGTTGACCCTCGGTGGCAGCCTCAAGGGGCGCCAGCGGTTTACCGGGCGTATGACGGACGCTCTGGTCGGGCTCTATTACGCTTCCGCCTCCATCAAGCAGTGGCATGAGGAAGGCTATAACGAGGAGATGCGTGATGTGGTTGAGTGGAGCCTGCAGCGCTCGCTCTACGATATCCAGACAGCACTCTATGCAGCCGTGACCAACTTCCCGGTCAAACCCCTGCGCTGGCCGCTGAAGGTGCTGGTGTTCCCGCTGGGTGTGCGCCTGCGCCAGCCGGACGATGAGCTGGGCCAGCGTGTGGCGCTGAGCATCGTGAAGGAAGGGGGCGCCAAGGAGCGGATTCCGCGTGGCGTCTATCACACCGAGAACCCGGAAGACCCGGTCGGTCGCATCCTGCATGCCCTGCGCCTGGCCCGTGAAACCGAGCCGGCCCGCAAGCGCATCAACGATGCCATCCGCAAGTCGGACCCGGACGAACTCCAGGACATTGAAATGCTGCTCGGTCACCAGCGAGAGGAACTGCTTGACTGGGCCCAGGAGCGGGATCTGCTGGACGACTCCGAGCGCCAGAAGGTCTCCGAGGC
Organism: uncultured Halovibrio sp.; assembly: GCF_913056445.1. Taxonomy (NCBI): domain Bacteria; kingdom Pseudomonadati; phylum Pseudomonadota; class Gammaproteobacteria; order Oceanospirillales; family Halomonadaceae; genus Halovibrio; species uncultured Halovibrio sp. The sequence goes on along the minus strand of NZ_CAJXMA010000005.1, from coordinate 43,909 downwards.
CATGGCCGCGATGTACGACACGATCCGTGTGGATGCGTTCTCCAAGGAGAGCATTGAGGCACTGGCACAGGACTCCATTGGGCGCCTGGAGCTGGTGGAGCGGCCTAAAGCGGAGGATGAACCGACCAACTGATGGTGTCCGGGGCGCCTGCGGGGAGCGTTCCCGCAGGGGCAGCCCCGCGGTGGTCCTGCAATGCGACCATCGTCTAATACTCTCCTGCGTGCGGGATCGTTAGTTTTCCGGCAACAGCTGTATCGCTCACCCGGAAACACCCGAGGAACGCACCATGACATCGATCTTTGATCAATCCCTGCCACAGACCGGAGCCAATCACAGCCCGCTTTCACCCGTCGATTTCATTGCACGCAGTGCGGATGTGTACCCTGACTGCACTGCGGTTATCCACGGCAACATCCAGCGTGACTGGCAGGAGACCTACAGCCGCTGCCGACGCCTGGCCTCTGCTCTTCAGGGGCGTGGTATTGGTCGTGGTGACACGGTGGCCGCGATGCTGCCGAATATTCCGGAGATGCTGGAAGCCCACTTCGGGGTGCCCATGATTGGGGCGGTTCTGAATACGCTCAACATCCGCCTCGATGCTGATGCGATTGCCTATATGCTGGAGCATGGTGAGGCGAAGGTGCTCCTGGTGGACAGGGAGTTCACGCCAGTGATCCGGGAGGCGGTTGCTAAGCTTGAAAAACCGCCCCTTCTGGTGGACGTGAATGACCCGGAACTCGGCGGAGGCGATCCGGTTACCGAGCTGAACTATGAGGTGTTGCTTGCCGAGGGCGATCCGGACTTTGAATGGTCACTGCCGGAGGATGAGTGGGATGCGATATCCCTGAACTACACCTCCGGGACCACGGGTAACCCCAAGGGGGTGGTCTACCATCACCGTGGTGCTTTCCAGAATGCGTTGGGTAACCAGGCTGTATGGTCCATGGGCGAGCGCCCGGTCTATCTGTGGACACTGCCGATGTTCCACTGCAACGGCTGGTGTTTTCCATGGACGGTGACCGCATTGGGCGGTACCCATGTGTGCCTGCGCCGTGTGGAGGCTGAAACGATACTGCAGTTGATCAGCGACCACGGGGTAACCCACATGTGCGGGGCGCCGATCATTCTGAACACGCTCCTCAACCTCCCGGAAGAAGCGCGCGAGAGTCTGAGTCACCGGGTTCAGGCCATGACCGCCGGCGCCGCCCCCCCGGCCAGTGTTATTGGTGCTGTCGAGGCAATGGGCATCGACATCACGCATGTTTATGGCCTCACGGAAGTGTACGGCCCGGTCACAGTCTGTGCCTGGAACCCGGAGTGGGATGATCTGCCCCTGGAAAAGCGCGCCGCACTGAAAGCCCGGCAGGGGGTTCGTTACCCAACGCTTCAGGGGTTGATGGTTGCTGACACCGAGACCATGGAGCCGGTCGCCCGGGACGGTGAGACGGTGGGGGAGATCTGCCTGCGCGGTAACACCGTGATGAAGGGCTATCTGAAAAACCCGAGTGCAACGGAAGAGGCCTTCCGCGGGGGGTGGTATCACACCGGCGACCTTGCCGTATGGCACGAGGACGGCTATATCGAGATCAAGGACCGCCTCAAGGACATCATCATATCGGGAGGCGAGAACATCTCCACCATCGAAGTCGAGGGTGTCATCTACAGCCACCCGGATGTCCTGGAAGCAGCGGTTGTGGCCCGCCCGGACGAGAAGTGGGGCGAAACACCCTGCGCCTTTGTCACTCTCAAGCCGGAGGCCGGTGAGGTGAGCGAGGAGGCCATCATCAGCTACTGCCGCGAGCATCTGGCCCGGTTCAAGGCCCCGAAGAAAGTGATCTTTGAGGAACTGCCCAAGACCTCCACCGGAAAGGTGCAGAAGTTTGTGCTGCGCCAGCAGGCGAAAGAGGCCTGAAGCGGGTATTCGCGAGGATTCCTCTTCAGTCCTGGATAACGTCGGGGTGTGGTTTTTCCATGGCGATGTAGAGCCCGGAGCCGATAATGATCGCAGCGCCGACAAAGGTCAGCGCGTCGGGCCATTCCTGGAAAAGCCACCACCCGAAGAACACTGCCCCCAGTATCTCCAGGTACTGGACCGGCGCCAGGATACTGGCGCTGGCATGGGTGAATGCCAGGGCAATAAGCACATGGGCAAACGCGGCCAGCGCACCCAGCAGAATAAGCAGGCCCCATTCATGGGCTGTTGGCCACTGCACCCCGGTCAGGGCCGGGGTCAGCGTCTGCCCGATATCCATCAGCATGAGCATTAGCACCGACGCAGTGAGGCTGATCATCAGCTGCAGCCGGACCGACTTCTGAAGACCGTTGGCGGCCTCTGCCCAGTGGCTGGGATCGGCACTCTCCCGCAGTGCGCGCGTTGATGTCAGGTAGGCCGCGTAGGCGGTGGCCGCGAGCAGTGGCAGAACCGTGGCCCAGCCGTAGGCCTCGATGTTGGGACGGATTACGACCAGTGCGCCGAGCAACCCGACAGTGACCGCAATCCAGCGCCGAGGAGAAACCCTCTCTTTCAGGAACCACTTTGAGAACAGGACCAGAATCAGTGGCTCGACAAAGAAAATGGCGATATTGTTCGCCAGCGGCAGATAGCTTAGCCCCCAGAACAGGAACAGAACAGCGGAAGCAACCAGGCCGCCAAGCCACCAGTCCCTGAGCTTGAGTCCCTGAAGCCGGACATTCCTGTGGCGCCACCACAGCCACAGAGGCAGGAGCAGCAGGCACTGGATCATGAAACGCGTCGTGGTGACCTGACCGATTGAGAGCGTCTGCCCAAGGACTTTGGCGATGGCATCAGAGGCGGGAATGGTCAGGACCGCGACGGTCATCCAGAACAGACCGCGCCATTGGGAAGTATCTGTCGGGTTCATGGATGCGTTCCTACAATTCGCAAGCTCCCTGCTTCATGGAACTAAAAGCGGCGATAGAGGTTCAGATTGGGTCTGAATAAATGGTGGGCCTGGCTGGACTCGAACCAGCGACCAAAGAATTATGAGTTCTCTGCTCTGACCAACTGAGCTACAGGCCCGGAAAGGGGAGGTGAGGGCGCCATTCTAGCCGGAGCAGCTGGCGCCCGCCACCCGGGTCAGCCTTCGTCGATGAAGCTGCGCAGGTGATCGGAGCGGGAGGGGTGACGCAGCTTGCGCAGCGCCTTGGCTTCGATCTGGCGGATGCGCTCGCGGGTCACATCGAACTGCTTACCGACTTCCTCGAGGGTGTGGTCGGTGTTCATCTCGATGCCGAAGCGCATGCGCAGCACCTTGGCCTCGCGCGCGGTCAGCCCGGAGAGCACGCCCTTGGTCGCTTCGCTCAGGCCTTCAGCCGTGGCCGAGTCCACCGGCGACAGTGCCAGGATGTCCTCGATGAAGTCGCCCAGGTGTGAGTCCTCATCGTCGCCGATGGGGGTCTCCATGGAGATCGGTTCCTTGGCGATCTTGAGCACCTTGCGGATCTTGTCCTCGGGCATGTCCATGCGCTCACCAAGCTCTTCCGGGGTCGGTTCGCGGCCCATCTCCTGCAGCATCTGGCGGGAAACGCGGTTGAGCTTGTTGATGGTCTCGATCATGTGGACCGGGATACGGATGGTCCGCGCCTGGTCCGCGATGGAGCGGGTGATCGCCTGCCGGATCCACCAGGTGGCGTAAGTCGAGAACTTGTAGCCGCGGCGGTATTCGAACTTGTCCACCGCCTTCATCAGGCCGATGTTACCTTCCTGGATCAGGTCCAGGAACTGCAGGCCGCGGTTGGTGTACTTCTTCGCAATCGAGATCACCAGGCGCAGGTTGGCCTCCACCATTTCCTTCTTGGCACGGCGGGCCTTGGCCTCGCCGATGGAAACGCGGCGGTTGATCTCCTTGATGTCGCTGACATCCAGGCCCACGCCTTCCTCGACGTTGGCGATCTTCTTCTGCAGGCGCACGATGTCGTTGGCGCGCTCACCAATGGCCTTGGCGTACTTGCGATCGCTGCTGCCCAGCTCCTCGGCCCAGTTGAGGTTGGTCTCGTTACCCGGGAACTGCTTGATGAACTCACGGCGCGGCATGCCGCATTCCTGCACGCAGATGGCCATAACGCTGCGTTCGTGCTGGCGCACCATGTCGTTGGTGGAGCGTACGACGTTGACCATCTCGTCAAAATGGCGATTGCTCAGCTTGAAGGGCGCGAAGACCCTGCCGAGCTCTTCCAGTGCCTTCTGGGCTTCTTCGCTGGAGCGGCCGTGTTTGGTCACGGCGTCCATAGCGGTGTTCAGGCGGTCCCGCAGCATATCGAAACGCTGGCGGGTTTCCTCCGGATCCGGGCCGCCGTCGGAGCTTTCCTCGGCCTCGTCCTCTTCGTCTTCCTCTGCCTCTCCTTCGGCGCTTGCCGTGGCTTCCGAGGCGGGCTCCGGAGTCTCGGCCGCAGGGAACTGGGGTTCCTCGCCTTCGGGGTCGAGGTAGCCGGAGACCAGGTCGCTGATGCGGCCTTCGTTCTCGACAATATTGTCGTAGTTGTTGATGACGGCGGCGACGGTGCCCGGGAAGTGGGCAACGGCGGCCATCACATCGCGGATGCCTTCCTCGATGCGCTTGGCGATGACGATCTCGCCCTCACGGGTGAGCAGTTCCACGGAGCCCATCTCGCGCATGTACATGCGGACCGGGTCGGTGGTGCGCCCGGCGTCACTCTCCACGGCTGCCAGTGCGGCGGCGGCTTCGGCGGCGGCGGCTTCGTCCGCGGAGGAATCACCATCGGTGATCAGCAGGTCATCGGCGTCCGGGGCTTCTTCGGTCACCTGGATGCCCATGTCATTGATCATCTGGATGATGTCTTCCACCTGATCCGGATCAGCGATATCCTCCGGCAGGTGGTCATTGACTTCGGCGTAGGTCAGGTATCCCTGCTCCTTGCCACGAGCAATGAGATCCTTGAGTCGCGATTTCTGGGAGTTGGCTGACATAGTCACCCTTTGGGCTCGGTATTGTCTGGGGCAAGATGAATCGAGCATTATAGCCACGAGTCATCCATTCTGCCAGTCAGTGGATTCCGCTATCGGCTGTCACTTCGGCCACCAGCTGCCCGGCTAATCTGGGGACGACACCTCTGGATTTCAATGTTCGGTGTCAGTGTGTATCCCGCAGGCGGTTCTCGCGCAGGCGCTGGAGCTCCTGGCGTTCGTCTTCGGTGAGCTCACTGGGCTTGCGTCCGGCCAGTATCTCGCTGGCCTGTCGGGCCTGTTGGCGTGAGCGTGCCCGCCCGAGCATATGCCGGGCATCCGCAAGCAGTGGTTCGTGTTCCGGGAAATGCTCAATACGGTTGAACAGGCCCGCGAAGCGCTCCCGGGCCGGGGCGGAGAAAGCCATTTCCGCCAGCAGGGTACTGCGCGTCTCGATCCCGCTCTCGAGGATCCATTGCGCGAATGCATGGGCGCAAGGGTAGTGACTGGCTGCCTGCGGTACGGCCGTCACCTCGGTGGCCAGCGATGGCTCGTAATAGAGCGCCAGAGCCAGGAGGGTATCACGGTCCAGCGCCATGGCCGGCTGGCTGGCGTGTTGCGGCTGGCCATGGTGGGGGTGGTCGGAACTGTTGCCGCGCCTGTCGCCGCGACCACCGGGTGGGCGGCGGGTGAGGCGCTGGAGTTCTTCCCAGAGCGCATCCCGGATGGCGGACCGGGGCATGCGCCGGAGCATGGGCTCCACGCGGCTGCGCAGCTCGCCCCGGTGTTCGGCCTGGCTCAGGTCCAGGCCTTCACCCTGGCGCTCGAACAGCATGCGCGACAGGGGCTTGGCGGCTTCCATGCGCCGCGTAAACGCCTCTCCCCCTTCAGTACGCACCAGTGAATCCGGGTCCTCGCCTTCCGGCAGCATCAGGAACTGGATGTGCATGCCGTCCTCAAGCATGCCCAGAAGGTTTTCCATGGCCCTGTCCGCGGCGCGATGGCCGGCGGTGTCGCCGTCAAAACAGAAGATCAGGTGGTGTGAGGCGCGGAGCAGGGTCTGGAGGCTCTCTTCGTTGGTGGCGGTGCCGGAGGCGGCCACGGCATTGGCGATGCCCATCTGCGCCAGGGCGATGACGTCCATGTAGCCTTCCACAACCAGCAGTGAATCCAGCTGGCGCGAGGCCTGGCGGGCCTCGTAGAGCCCGTAGATCTCACGGCTCTTGTGGTAGACCTCGGATTCCGGCGAATTGATGTACTTGGCCTTGTCATCGCCCAGAGGGCGCCCGCCGAAGGCAACCGTGCGGCCCCTCGTGTTGCGGATGGGGAACATCAGCCGGTTGCGGAATAGATCCCGAACCTGGCCGTTACGCTCGTTCAGGGCCTTGACCGTGAGCAGGGCGCTGCGGGTTTCACCATTCACGCGTTTGGCGAGGGCGTCGCCTTCCGGTGGCGCGAACCCCAGGGCGAAGCGCTCAATCATGTCTTCGCTGACACCGCGATTGGCCAGGTAGTCCCGGGCCAGGCTGCTCCATGGATGCTCCCGGAGTGCATTGCGGTAGAAACGGGTGGCTTCCTCAAGGGCACCGGTCAGGCTCTGGCTGCGCTTCATGGTTTCACGGGTCGCCTGGTCATAGGGCACTTCAAGACCCAGGTGGGCGGCCAGTGCCTCGACGGCTTCAGTGAAGCTCTGGTTCTCGTATTCCTGCAGGAACGCGATGGCGTCGCCATGGGCACCACAGCCGAAACAGTGGTAGAAACCCTTGTCCGGGCGGACGTTGAACGAGGGAGTGCGTTCGTCGTGGAACGGGCAACAGGCTTTGTAGTTGCCGCCGGATTTCTTCAGCGGCATGCGCTGGCCAATGATTTCAGCCAGATCGACCCGGTCGCGCAGGGTCTCAATGAAGGTCTGGGGGATCATGCCGGCCATGGTTCCGGGCCCCAAAGCAGGAACGCCCGCGCGAGGCGGGCGTCCGGGTGATCAGTAATAGCGTTCGAAACGCTTCTGTTCACGCTGCAGTTTCTTGAGATGACGCTTCACCGCTGCGGCTCGCTTGCGCTTGCGCACCTCGGTGGGCTTCTCATAGTGCTCACGACGACGCACTTCCGAAAGAACCCCCGCTTTTTCACAGGAGCGCTTGAAGCGGCGAAGCGCCACGTCAAACGGTTCGTTATCTCTCACTTTCACAGCGGGCATGCGAAATCACCTACCTTAAAATCCGTTGTCAGATTGATGCTCTAAAGGCACTGCCTTTTCAGGATCCGCAAGTCTACGCATTCGATCCGCTACTGTAAAGAGAGGGTGTGGCTTTCCGCTCTGGTACACTATGCCCCGTTCTTCAGGAAGCGGTGATCATGCGCGTACTCGGTATAGAAACCTCCTGCGACGAAACCGGCATTGCCCTCTACGACGGCGACGATGGCCTGATTGCCCACGCCCTGCACAGCCAGGTGGCGGCGCATGCCGCCTACGGTGGCGTGGTGCCGGAATTGGCGTCCCGCGATCACATCCGTCGGTTGCTGCCGCTGTGTGAGCGCGTCCTTGATGAGGCCGGCTGTGGCCGGGAGGGCATTGATGCCATTGCCTACACGGCGGGCCCGGGGCTGATCGGTGCGCTGCTGGTGGGCAGCACTTTTGCGCATGGCCTGGCTCGCGGGCTGGATGTGCCGGTGCTTGGCGTCCATCACATGGAGGGGCACCTGCTGGCCCCCATGCTGGAGGAGCGGGCGCCGGCGTTCCCCTTTATAGCCCTGCTGGTCTCCGGTGGGCATACCCAGCTTGTGAAGGTCGAGGCGCTCGGGCGTTACGAGCTTCTGGGCGAGTCAGTGGACGATGCAGCCGGCGAGGCGTTCGACAAGGCGGCGCGCATGCTGGGGCTGGGCTACCCGGGTGGGCCGGCGGTGGCAAAGATGGCGCTTTCGGGGACGCCGGGGCGTTTCCGCTTTCCGCGGCCGATGACCAGCAAGCCCGGCCTGGATTTCAGCTTCAGTGGCCTCAAGACCTACACCCGCAACACGCTGCGTGACGAAGCGGGCCCGGACGGTGCGGATGAGACCCTGCGTGCGGATGTAGCCCTGGCTTTCGAGCAGGCCGTGGTGGATACGCTGGCGATCAAATGTCGCCGGGCTATGGAGCAGACTGGAGTGCGGCGTCTGGTGGTGGCGGGTGGCGTCGGTGCCAACCGGGCGCTGCGGGAGCGGCTGACAGCGCTTGAGAAAAGCCATCAGGCGGAACTGTTCTTCCCGCGCCTGGACTTCTGCACGGACAACGGTGCGATGATCGCCTACGCCGGCCATGAGCGGCTGGTTGCGGGGCAGCGGGATGGCACTGAGATGCTGGCCGTTCCGCGTTGGCCTCTGACCGAACTGCCCGGGCTGGAGGAGGGCCGCCTCGAGGGGCTGCGCCAGACGGTATGATCCTCAGAGGTGGTGTTCGCTGCCCTGTGCCAGGCGGACCAGGTTGTCCCGGTGACGGACGAACAGCACCAGGGCAATGATGAGGAAGAGCCCGGTATGGGGAGGGTTGAGCAGGAACGCGATAATCGGACCGCTGCCGGCGGCGATGATGGACGCGAGTGAGGCGATGCGCCACTGCCGGAAGACAAGCAGCCAGATGAGCGCCATGGCGAGAATGGTGCCGGCGGCCAGCGCCAGCCCTGTCCCCAGGGTGGTGGCAACGCCCTTGCCGCCCCGGAAGCGCGAAAACGCCGGCAGCATGTGCCCGGCTATAGCGGCCAGGGCAACCGCCGCCTGGGTAGCGGGGCTGACGTCCAGGTACTGGGCCAGGGTAACCGGCGCCCAGCCCTTGAGGGCGTCGCCCAGCAGCGTGAGCCCGGCCGGCCCGGGGCCGGCAATCCGGTACACATTGGTGGCGCCGGGGTTTCGGGAGCCATAGAGGTGGGGCGGCGGTGCATTGAGCAGCTGGCAGACCAGGGGCGCGAACAGGATCGAGCCACTGAGGTAGCCCAGTGCACAAAGCAAGAGTGCGAACAGCAGTTCCATCGAAGGCCCTGAACCGTAATCGGGTCTTCAGGATAATGGATCAACCCGGGAGTTGGAATGGATAGCGTTTTCATTGAGCGGCTGGCCGTTGACGCTGTGATCGGCGTCCTGGACTGGGAGCGGGCGGTGACCCAGCGTCTGCTTGTGGATCTGGACCTCCGCTGGGATAATCGCGCGCCGGCCGCCGGGGACGACCTGACACTGGCACTGGACTATGCAGCGGTGTCTGAAGCCGTGGCGCAGTGCCTCAGGGAAGGGCGGTTCCGCCTGCTTGAAACGGCGGCGGAGCGGCTCGCGGCCATGATTGCGGATGATTTCGGCGTCGGCTATCGGCGTATTGTGCTGCGCAAGCCCGGCGCCGTTCCCGGGGCTGAGGCCGTGGGCGTGGTGGTGGAACGGGGAGAAGGTGAATGAATCGGGTCTACATCAGTATCGGCTCCAACCAGAACACCGTGGTGAACGTCCGCGCCGCGCTGGATGCCCTTTCAGCCCGCTTCGGCGAGCTGGCCATCTCCTCTGTCTATGAGAGCGAGGCAGTGGGCTTTGAGGGTGAGAACTTCCTGAATCTCGTGGTTGCCCTGAACACCGACGAACCCGTGGGGCCGCTGGCGGAATGGCTCAAGCAGGTCGAGGATGACAATGGCCGGGAGCGCAACCGGCCCCGCTTCAGCTCCCGGACCCTGGATCTGGATGTGCTTACCTATGGCGCTCTGGTGGGTACCATTGATGGCGTGGAGCTTCCCCGCTCCGAAATCCTGAGTAACGCCTTTGTGCTGCAGCCCCTGGCCGAGATTGCGCCGGATGAACGGCATCCGGTCAGCGGGGAGCGCTACGCGGACCTGTGGCAGTCCTACGAGCGAGACCAGCGCCTCTGGCCCATCGAGTTCCACTGGCAGGGCCGGCGGATCTCACCGCGAACCTGAACCGCTGCCCTGTGCGGCCCGGAAACGGGCAATCTGGCCGGCAGTAGCGCTGTCGAACGTCATGTCGGTCTCTGGCTCACCGTTCAGGGCGGGCAGGATCTGCCCACCGATTTCCTTCCCCAGTTCAACTCCCCACTGATCAAACGGATTGATACGCCAGATGGCTGCCTGGACAAAGGTCCGGTGTTCGTACAGTGCAATCAGTGCGCCCAGCGTGGCCGGTTCCAGCCGCTCCATGGTGAGCAGGTTACTGGGGCGGTTGCCGGGGATGGCCCGGTGGGGGGCCAGGCGCTGGGCCTCGTCTTCCGCCATACCTTCCGCGATCATCACTGCGCGCACTTCCTGTTCCGTGCGCCCGAGCATGAGGGCCCGGGCCTGGGCCAGGCAGTTGGCCGCCAGCATGGCGTGATGGCCATCCACGGGGTTGTGGCTGGTCAGTGGCAGGATGAAATCCACCGGCACCAGCCGCGTGCCCTGGTGCAGCAGCTGGTGGTAGGCATGCTGGCCGTTGACCCCGGGGCCGCCCCAGATGACGGGGCCGGTGTGGTGGCTGACCGGGCTGCCGTCCAGGCATACGCTCTTGCCGTTGCTCTCCATGTCCAGCTGCTGGAGGTGCTCCGGAAGGTGGCGCAGGTAGTGGTCGTACGGGATAACGGCCTGGGATTCCGCGCCGAAGCCGTGCATATACCACAGCCCCATCAGTCCCATGAGCATGGGCATGTTCTGTTCCGGTGGCGCCTGCTGGAAGTGTTGATCCATGGCATGGGCGCCGGCCAGCAGCTCTCGGAATCGCGGCATGCCCACGGCCAGGGCAACCGGCAGGCCAATGGCCGACCACAGGGAATAGCGCCCGCCGACCCAGTCCCACATGGGGAAGATGCTGTCCCCGGCGATGCCGAAATCCCGGGCACGGTCCGCATTGGCGGTAACGGCGGCGAAATGGTGCTGGACGGTGGTTTCGGTGCCGCCGCCGTCCAGGAACCATTGGCGTGCCACGCGGGCGTTGGCTAGGGTTTCCTGGGTGGTGAAAGACTTGGACTGGACCAGGAACAGGGTGGTCGCGGGGTTGAGTCCGGCCAGGGTCTCCCGGATGTCGCTGCCGTCCACATTGGCGACGTAGTGGCAGCGTGGATGTTCGGACTGGAAGGGCGTCAGGGCTTCTGTTGCCGTCAGCGGCCCCAGATAGGAGCCGCCGATGCCGATGCTGACCACGTCCGTGATGGTGTCGCCGTTCATGCCTCGCCACTCGCCACCGCGGACGGCGTTGGTGAAGACCTCCATGCGCTCCAGGGTCGCCTGGATGGCGGGCATGATGTTCTCTCCGTCCACCTGGACCGGCTGGTCCTGTGGTTGACGCAGTGCGGTGTGAAGGGCGGGCCGCTTTTCCGTGGTGTTGAGTTGTTCGCCACGGAACAGCGCGTTCACCCGTTCCGGCAGACCACGCCCCCGGGCCAGGTCTGCCAGCAGACCGAGGGTCTGGTCGGTTACGCGGTTGCGGGAGTAATCCAGGGTGAGGCCGGCGGCCTCGAGCGTCATGCGTGGGTAGCGCTGAGCGTCCTGTTGGAAGAGATCCTTCAGGGGCAGGCCTTCCAGCTGTGCCCGGTGATTCATCAGCGCGGACCACTCGGGCGTTTCCGTGAGTGGTGGCAGGGATTGTTGCTCGGTCACTGGCTCGTCTCCCTGAGCGATTCAGTTGTTATCGAGGGTCAGGCTGAGGTTGTCGATCAGCCGTGTCTGCCCCAGCCAGGCGGCAGCGAGAATGGTGATCCGGGTGTCCTCGTGGTTTGCCGGCTCCAGGGTGTCGGTGTTGACGATGTTGAAGTAGTCCGGATGAAAGCCTTCGCTGTCGAGCGTCCGGATGGCCTCATCCGAGAGGGTGCTGTAATCGCGGCGACCCTCCTGGATAGCGTTCCGCGCCCAGCACAGCATCTGGTACAGGCGCACTGCCCGCTCACGATCACGTTCACTGAGGTAGTTGTTGCGTGAACTCATGGCCAGCCCGTCTGGTTCACGGTAGGTGGGCGCGCCCATAATCTCGATGGGCAGGCACAGGTCGCGCGTGAGCTTGCGGATGACGGCCAGCTGCTGGAAGTCCTTCTCACCGAAAACCGCCAGATCCGGCTGGACCATGTTGAACAGCAGTGTGACCACGGTCGCGACGCCGGTGAAGTGCCCGGGGCGACTGGCCCCGCAGTGCAGCTCCGTGATCACCGGCACGGTGATGTGGGTGTGGTACTCGATGCCGTTGGGGTAGACCTCGCGCACGCTGGGGGCGAACACCAGGTCGTTGCCCCGGGACTCAAGCTTTTCCTGGTCCTCCGCGAGCGTGCGCGGGTAGCTGTCGAGATCCTCGTTGGGCCCGAACTGCAGCGGGTTCACGAAGATGCTGGTGACCACAATGTCCGCCTGCTGGCGGGCTTCCTCGACCAGGGCCAGATGGCCGGGGTGCAGGTTGCCCATGGTGGGCACCAGCGCGATGCGTGCCCCGGCGTCCCGGTGGGCTCTGAGTTCGGATCTGAGATCGGAGACGGTATGGACGGTTTTCATCCGCTGAAACTGTGTTTGCTGTCGGGGAATTCGCCGTTCTTGACGGCCTGATCGTAGGCGCGTACGGCGCCCTCCACGGAGCCGTTCTCCTGAAGGAAGTCTTTCACGAACCGGGGCTTATGGCCACGGCTGATGCCGAGAATGTCCTGCAGGACCAGTACCTGGCCATCGGTATCGGGGCCGGCGCCAATGCCGATCACCGGCACGCCCACCTCGCGGGTGATGCGGGTTCCCAGTGAGGACGTGACGCACTCAAGCAGAATCACGTCCGCCCCGGCCTCGACCAGGCGGCGGGCATGGGCGACCATGCGTTCAGCCGCTTCAGCCCCTTTGCCCTGGACGCGGTAACCGCCCAGCTTGTTGATGAACTGGGGCGTCAGGCCGAGGTGGGCACAGACGGGCACGCCGCGCTCGGTCAGCTGGCGCACGCTTTCGGCCATCCAGTCCGTGCCCTCGATCTTCACCATCTGGGCCCCGGCCTGCATAAGGCGGGCGGCGTTGTGCAGGCATTGCCCGGTGGTGGCGTAGCTCATGAAGGGCAGGTCCGTCATGACCAGCGATTCGGGCTGGGCTCTGGCAACGCATTCGGTGTGGTAGACCATGTCCTCCATGCTCACGGGCACAGTACTCTCGCGGCCCTGGAGCACCATGCCCAGCGAATCGCCCACCAGCTGCACGTCAATGCCGCAGTCGCTGAGCAGGCCCGCAAAGGTGGCGTCATAGGCGGTCAGGCAGCTGAACTTCTGCCCTTTCTCGCGGTAGTCCCGCAGCGACTGGATGGTGGTGCTCATGAGCGGCTCCCGATTCCGTTTGGATCCTGCCAAGGGTAAAGCGGGCTCTGTGTTCAGGCAAGCGTGACGGGCGTCAGGCCGTTATCCGGGCATTCGCGGAGCAGGTCGTCGATGCGTCGCCCATCGGGCAGGCTCAGGTCCGGGTCCAGGTCCAGCAGTGGGCGCAGCACGAAATCCCGGTTGGGAATTTCCGGGTGGGGGACGGTGAGCTCGGGCTGCGTGATGGTCTCGCGGCCATAGAGCAGCAGGTCGAGGTCCAGCACCCTGGGGCCCCATACGCGGGTGCGGGTCCGGCCCTGCGCGTCCTCGATGCGCAGCAGCTGCTTCAGCAGTGTGGTGGCGTCCAGGTCGGTGTCGAGCCTGGCCGCCATGTTGAGGAAGTCCGGCTGGTCTGATGGGCCAACGGGGCTGCTGCGGTAGATGGGCGACGCATCCGCCAGGGTGGTCTCCGGCAGCTGGTGAAGTGCTTCCAGAGCCAGGTGCAGCTGCTGCAGGGGACTGTCCAGGTTGCTGCCAAGGCCGATCCAGGCGGTCACGCTCATGAGTTGTTCCGTGCGGGCTTGCGGCGCTTACGGCCGCTGCGTTTCTTGCCCCCGCCTCCCAGGGCGCGGAGCATTTCACGGCGCCGGTCGGCATCGGCATCCTGGTATTCCGTCCACCAGGCGCCCAGGCCCTGGGTGTCCTCGCCGGCGGCCTCGCGCACCAGCAGGAAGTCATAGGCAGCCCGGAAGCGGGGGTGCTCCAGCAGTCGGTCCGCGCGCTTGCCGCTGCGCTTGTCCAGCCGCAGCTGCAGCTCCCAGATCTCGCGCATCGGGGTACTGAAGCGCTTGGGGATGGCGGTGGCCTGGGTCTGGTTCTGGATGGTCTCGCCGGCCGCCTGCTGCAGTGCCTGGTAGGGCGGCTGGTCGGTTTCCGCCTCCTCCTGGCGCCAGGCCTGCTGCAGGGCCGGCCAGAGCAGTGCCGCATACAGGAAATAGGGGGTTATGGGCTTGTTCTGGCGGACCCGGCGATCGGTGCTGGCCAGTGCTTCCCGGATCACGCCGTCCGGCTCGCCCTCGGCGATGGCCCTGGCGGATTCCGGGAACAGGGGGGCGAACAGGTCAAAGCGCTTCAGCATGCCGTAGGTGGTCTCACCCTGGCCGGCGGTGAAGAGCTTGAGCACTTCCTCGAACAGCCGGGCCGGCGGGATGTCCTCCAGCAGGTAACTCATCTCACGGATCGGCTGGGCGGTATCCTCGGCGATGGTGAAGTCCAGCTTGGCGGCGAAACGCACCGCCCGGAGCATGCGCACGGGGTCTTCCTGGTAGCGTGTGACCGGGTCACCGATCAGCCGCAGCTGGCGGTTGTGCAGGTCCTTCACGCCGCCGGCGTAGTCGTGGACGGTGAAATCCCGGATGTCGTAATAGAGCGCGTTGACCGTGAAGTCGCGCCGGAGCGCGTCCTCTTCCCGGGTGCCGTAGACGTTGTCGCGCAGCAGCCGGCCCTGGTCGTTCACATCCATGTGTGGGTCGTTATCCGCGTCCTTGGGCGAGCCGCGGAAGGTGGTCACTTCAATGACCTCGCGCCCGAAAAGCACATGGACCAGCTTGAAGCGCCGGCCGATCAGGCGCGAGTTGCGGAACAGCTCGTGCACCTGCTCGGGGGTGGCGCTGGTCGCGATGTCGAAGTCCTTGGGGTGACCGTCAAGGAGCAGGTCACGCACACCGCCACCGACCAGATAGGCTTCGTGCCCGGAGCGATTCAGCCGGTGCAGCACCTTCTTCGCGGACTCGCTGATGTTCTGGCGTGAGATGTTGTGTTCGTCGCGCGAAATGATGCGGGGTTCATGGGGAGCGGTCCCGTTCTGCCCGCCGAGCTGGCTCAGCCAGTTCTGTACCCGTTCCAGAAAACGTCTCGCCATGGAGTCTCTTGCTGATTCTGTCTGACCCGAAAGCGCGAGTGTAACGATTCAAGCGGGCTGGCGCGAGTCCGGAGGGCGGAATCAAAACGGGGCCGCCCGAAGGCAGCCCCGAAACAGGATTCAGTCTGACAGTGTTTTTGTTATTATTCGGCGTGCATTGTTGTTCTTGTTATCGGCGCTCGACTGTTTTCGACGAACGGAACGTTTTTGCAACAGAGAGCGGAATGGCCGCTAAAAAGCTCGGCTGCCAAAACACTCAGTTCGAAGGGCATTCATTATTGTTTTTGAGCCCTTGGGGCAGCTTGTTCTTGTTGTTGGGCTGCTGCCTTGTGAGTGCGCGTTCTTGTTTTTGTTGGGCGCTTTTTCTTGTTTGGGCTGAAGTAAGCAGATGCCGTGCCAGAATTTTTACCCCTTTTTAAGACAAGGAGTTACGAAGGGGCAAGGTCTGAACAGGGATTAATGTGAAGGCGTGAACTGTTACTCACATTTTGTGTTCTACGGAGCAGCGTTTCGGACGGTAACAGTGGGTAACAGTGGCGCGCAGTCCGTCAGTGGCTGGCACTGGAACCCGGTGCGCCGGATTTCTTGCGGGGAATGCCCAGGCGCTGACGCCGTTCCCAGAGGGATTTACGGCTGATTCCCAGTTTCTGGGCCAGTTCGGTTTCGCTCATCCGGTCCTGGTTCTCCAGCACGAAGTGCTGGAAGTAGTCTTCGAGGGACAGGTCCGAGGGCGCGTCCTCCTCACGGCCATGGGGCTCGGCGGGCTGGTCGGCGCCCACCAGCCCGGTGGAGATGGCGGGTTCCTCGTCTTCCGCATCCAGGTCCAGAAGCTCCGGGGTGATGACTTCGCCATCCGCCAGGATCACGGCGCGCTCGATGGCGTTCTCCATCTCGCGGACGTTTCCGGGCCAGCGGTAACGCTTGATCAGCTGCATGGCTTCCGGCGAGAAGGTGTAACCGCGGTGGGTCATGCGGCCGCCGATCTGCTCCAGGAAGCGTTTCGCCAGCCCCAGGATGTCGTCTTCCCGGTCGCGCAGCGGCGGCAACCGGATCTGCATGACGTTAAGGCGGTAGAACAGGTCTTCCCGGAATTCACCGGTGCGCGTCATGGCCTTGAGGTTGCGGTGGGTGGCGGCCACCATCCGGACGTCCACCTTCCGGCTCTGGGTTGAGCCAACGCGCCGGATCTCGCCCTCCTGAAGCACTCTTAGAAGCCTGGCCTGGGCCTCGGCGGGCAATTCACCGATTTCATCGAGGAAGAGGGTGCCGCCGTCCGCGGCCTCGATCAGGCCCGTACGGGCGGAGACGGCACCGGTGAAGGCGCCTTTCTCGTGGCCGAAGAGCTCGGATTCGATCAGGGCCTCGGGAATGGCGGCGCAGTTGACCGAGATGAGCTTCCAGGGCGCCCGGCGGTTAAGGTTGTGCAGGGCCTGGGCGGCGAGCTCCTTGCCGGTGCCGGATTCGCCGATGATCAGCACGGTGGTGTCCGTGGGCGCGACCTTGCGGAGCAGGTGGAAAACACGCTGCATGGCCGGGCAGTCGCCATACATGAAGTGCGAGGGATCGGTGTTCGAGCCATTGCCCCTCTCTGGGCCGGGCGTGTTCTCCGGTTCGGAATGCTGTGCCAGGATCCGCCCCACGCATTCGAGCATTTCACCATGATCGAAGGGTTTGGCGATGTAATCCACAGCGCCGAGTTTCATGGCATCCACGGCTGAGCGCAGGCTGGCATAGCTGGTCATGATGAGCACGGGCACGTCCGGTGCCCGGTGGATCAGGTCGGTGCCCGGCTCGCCCGGCAGACGCAGGTCCGTGATGATCAGCTGGAAGTGGTTCAGGTCGAACCGCGCCGTTGCGTCGGCAATGGAGTCCGCCCCCTCGGCCTCATAGCCGTTGTGGGTCAGCAGTTTTTCCAGGGCCGAGCGGATGACCGCTTCGTCCTCAACAATGAGTATGCGACTCATGATGGCTGATCCGTTGTCTCGTTCGTCGGGTGGGCTTCGGGAAAACGCAGCACGAACCGGGTTCCACGTCCCGTCTCCGCACTGGCCGGGCTCTCGACACTGATGGTGCCATGATGTTCCTCCACGATGCTGTAGACAAGGGAAAGCCCGAGTCCGGTGCCGCGATCCGGCCCCTTGGTGGTGTAGAAGGGGTCGAAGATGTGATCCAGGTCGCTGCTGGCTATGCCGTCGCCTTCATCGGTGACGCTCACCTCCACGCTGGCTGCCACCCGGCGGGCGTCTATCGGGATCTCCGTGCCTTCGGGCGCCGCGTCCCGGGCGTTGGAGAGCAGATTGACGAAGACCTGGACCAGACGCTGTTCGTCACCGTCGATCATCAGCCCGGTGTCGCAGTGGTTGCGGTAGGGGCTCGGGGATTCGCGGTCCGCCAGTGACAGCAGGTGGATGGCTTCATCCACGCAGCGCCGTATGCGTACCGGTGCATGGGGGTTGCTTACGCCGTCCTGGCCGGCGCGTGCGAAGTTCATCAGCGACTGCTGGATGCTGGATATCCGGTTGGTCTGGCTCAGGATCTCATCGGCGGTCTCCAGTACGCCGGGCGCCTCGGTTTCCAGCTTCAGGTTCTGGGCCAGGCAGGCGATCCCTGTTACCGGATTACCCACTTCATGGGCCACGCCTGCGGCCAGTCGCCCAACGGAGGCCAGTCGTTCGCTGTGGATCAGCTCCTCTTCCAGCCGCCGTGTCTCGGTCTGGTCCTCCACCAGGATCACGGTACCGCCCTCGGGGTGGCCGGGACCGGCAATGTCACTCTGGTGCAGGTTGAACCAGTGCGGCTGGCCACCCAGCTCGACCTGCCGGCGGTTCTGGTGCTGGGCCTCGCTGTGATGGAAGCTGCCGAGCAGTTCCCGCCAGGGGTCCGGCAACGCTCCCAGGGTGGCGCCTACGGTGCGGTCCGCCGCAATACCGGTGAGTGTCTCCATGGCATGGTTCCACATCAGGATCTCATGGTCGCTGCCCAGTGAGCAGGCAGCAATGGGGAGGTTCTGCAGGATCTGGCGGTAATGGCGGCGCAGGCTGTCCAGCTCGGCGGCGAGGCCGGTCAGCCGGCTCTTGTAGTCCTCCAGGGCCACTTCCACGAACTGGATGTCGTGCTGCGGTTCCTGGGAACCGCTCTGGGGCTTGAAGCCGAGATGGCGCTGAACAATGTCCTGGGCGATGGCCGGCCCGAGCAGCCCTGAGAGGTTGACTTCGAGCTGGTCGCGCAGCCGGCGCAGCGGGTAGGGCCTGCTCTCTGAGGCCGGCAGGTCGAGCTGATCCAGGGCCCGCTCCACTTCCCGGGTAGCCACCTCGTTGCCCAGTGGCACCGTGAGCTGGGACTTGAACTCGTCGGAGGAGGTGGCTTCCAGCTCCCGCCGTGGCGGGCGTGCCATGGCCCCGATGCTGCAGGATTCCGCGGCGCGGGCCTCGCCGTTGCTGGTGCCGGTGAGCATGGAGGTCAGCGCGAACACCAGGACATTGATGCTCAACGCCATGAAGGTGGGCACGTGCCAGCTGTCGATGTCCGAGGGCTGCATCAGGTGGAGACCCAGCCAGTCACTGGGGGCAATGCCGGTGGTGAACGGCAGTACCAGCCCCGCGAACCAGACCAGCATGCCCGCGATGATGCCGCTGATCACGCCCTTGCGGTTGCCCTCGGGCCAGTAGATGACGGCCAGCACCCCCGGCAGGAGCTGGAGCACCCCGGTCAGGGCGATCAGGCCCAGGCTGTCCAGCGCGAGATGGCGGCCTATCAGGGCGTGGAAGAGCAGGGCCGCCAGGATGATCGCCAGGATCAGGAGGCGGCGCACGCTCTGGAGCCAGGTGTAGATGCTGCGGTTTTCCGGTGGTGAGCGCAGCGGAAGCACCAGGTGGTTGAGAAGCATGCCGGACAGCGCCAGGGTCAGGACGATCGTCAGCGCGCTGGCGGCGGACAGGCCGGCCAGGTAGGCGAGTGTGGCCAGCAGCGGTGACTCCAGCACCACGCCCAGGCTGACGGCGAACAGGTCCGGGCTGCCAGCGACCCCGAGGGCGCGGGCGCTCCAGAGGACGATGGGAACCGGCAGGGCCAGGAGCAGCAGGTAGAGGGGCAGCCCCCAGCTGGCGCGCGCCAGGGCACGGGGGCTCGGGTTCTGGGTGAAGGTCATGTGGAACATGTGCGGCATGACCAGGGCGGCCGCAAAGGAAATCAGCAGCAGGGCGCGCCAGTTGCCGTCACTGAGGCGGCGCTCCAGGGCGCTGACCTGGTGGCTCTGGCCCTGGAGCCAGGTCTCCAGTCCCGCCGGACCGTTGAAAACGCTGAACAGCAGGATGACCGCGATGCTGCCCAGGGCAAGCAGTTTGACCAGTGCCTCGAAGGCCATGGCCATGACCAGCCCTTCATTGCGCTCCACGCCCTGGCTGCGGCGGGCACCGAAGAGTGCGGTGAACACGGCTGCCAGAACCGCGAAGAGGGTGGCGCTGAACCAGCGGCTGGCATCGGGGGCCAGGGTCTGGATGGCGCCGGCCATGGCCTGCATCTGCAGGCTGAGCAGTGAGAGGATGGCGATGCCGGAGCACAGTGTTACCAGCGTACCCGCCCACTGGGAGCGGTACCGGAAGGTGAACAGGTCCGCCAGCGAGCTGAGCTGGTAGCCGCGCGCCAGCCTGAGGATCGGGTGCAGCAGCACTGGCCCCAACAGAAAGGCGCCGCAGAGCCCCAGGTAGTAGGCCAGGTACCCGTATCCGAAGCTGTAGGCCATGCCCACAGCCCCGAAGACCGCCCAGGCTCCGGCATAAACGCCCAGGCTCAGCACGTACACCAGTGGGTGATGGGTCCAGTGCCGGGGCAGCCAGTTGCGGTCCGTGGCGTGTGCTATGGCGAACAGAATCGCCAGGTAGAGGGCACTGATCAGCAGCAGCGTTGGCACACTAAAGCTCATCGCCGTCCCTCCGGTGATCGAGCCAGAAGGCGAGGGCGATCAGGGCGAGCCAGACCCCGAACGGCTGGTACCACGCGCTGCCGGGATCGACCCACCAGTCCATGATGTCGGGCGAGAAAATGTAGATGGCCAGTACCAGCAGGAAGACCAGACGATAGATGTACATGGTCATGCCCTCCGGAGCCTGTCCGGGTCCCAGTGGCTGATGGCCCACGCCAGCTGGTCTTCCACGGGCCTCTCATTGAGGTTCCCGGGTGGGCGGTGCGCCAGGGCGGTGAGTGCCTGGCTGATGTTCCGCGGTGCCATGGTGTCATCGATGGCGGATGCGCCCGCCTGTTTGCTCAGCTTCTGACCCCGCTCGTTACAGACCACCGGAAAGTGCAGGTAGGTTGGCGGTGTCTCTTCCAGAGCTTCGTAAAGGCAGAGGTGGGTTGGGGTGAGCTCGGCCAGGTCCTGCCCCCGGACCACCTGGTTGATGCCCTGGGCAATGTCATCCACCACCACGGCAAGGTGATAGGCGTAGAAGCCTTCCTTGCGCCGCAGTACCGCATCGTCCTTTTCCCGCACCAGCCTCAGGGGCTGGTCGCCCAGCACACGGTCATACCAGTGCCCGTCATGCGCCTCTACCGGAAAGCGCAGAGCAAAGGGCTCCGGCTGGTTCCAGTCCGGCCGCTCGCGGCACTGCCTGGGGTGCTGGCCCCCATGGGCATTGAGTTCACTGCGGGAGCAGGGGCAGGGGTAGAGTCTGCCGGCCTCCCGGAGCCGGATCAGGGCAGCGTCATAGGCCTCGCTGCGCTGGGACTGGTACCAGGGGGACTCATCAGGGACCAGCTGGTGGGCCGTGAGGGTATCCAGAATGCGCTGTGCGGCGCCGGGGGCCTCGCGCAGCGGGTCAATGTCCTCAATGCGGACCAGCCAGGTGCCATCATGCGCACGCGCGTCCAGCCAGCTCGCCAGTGCCGCGACCAGCGAGCCGAAGTGGAGTGGACCTGTGGGCGATGGGGCAAAACGGCCGCGGTAGGCCATGACAGCGCCTGGGATGGATCAGACGCCAGTCTGTTTTTCCCGGATCTCGGCCAGGGTCTTGCAGTCGATGCACAGGGTTGCGGTCGGGCGCGCCTCCAGCCGCCGGATGCCGATCTCCACGCCACACTGGTCGCAGAAGCCGTAATCGTCCTTGTCGATCCGGTCGATGGTCTTGTCGATCTTGCGGATCAGCTTGCGTTCGCGGTCACGGGTGCGCAGCTCCAGGCTGAATTCTTCTTCCTGGGTGGCACGGTCGCTCGGGTCCGCGTAGTTCTCGGCGTCCTCCTGGAGGTGGTGTACCGTGCGGTCCACTTCCTCCATCAGCTCCTGTTTCCAGCCGAGCAGGATCTTCCGGAAATGCTCCAGCTGCTCCTGGTTCATGTACTCTTCATCATCGCCCGGCTGGTAGGGCTTGAAGTCGGCAAAGTCGTTCTGAACAGCGGGTTCATTCTTCGACATAATGGTTACCCCTTTCGAGTCGCAGCCGGCCTGGCGCCGGCGACTGACCTTCGGCATCATTGCCGCAATTCCGGATTGGCCACGCCATCCGCTCTTTATAGAAGATGCGGGGCATGGCAGGCAAGATTGCGAAACGTAGCAGATAACATCTGGGGGAGCTACCCATGGAATTCGATCCACCACTGACGCCCGGAATCCTTGTGCGTCGCTATAAGCGCTTTCTGGCGGATGTGACGCTGGATTCCGGGGAAACGGTGGTGGCGCACTGCCCGAACACAGGGTCCATGATGGGCTGCGATGCGCCGGGAAGCCGGGTCTGGCTGAGTCATTCCGATAACCCGAAGCGCAAGCTGTCCTGGACCTGGGAGCTGGTGGAGACAGGCTCTGGCGGTGAGGTTGCCTGTATCAATACCGCACGCGCCAATACCGTGATGGGGGAGCTGTTGAATGGGGCGCGACCCGGGGGGTTGACCGGCTATGACCGTGTGCGCCCGGAAGTCCGCTATGGCAGTGAGAAGAGCCGGATCGACTGGCTTCTGGAGGACAGCACCGGACAGCGTAGACCGGTCTGGATCGAGGTGAAGAACGTGACCCTGGCGGAGGGGAGTGTTGCGTACTTTCCGGATGCGGTTACGGCGCGGGGGCAGAAGCATCTCCGCGAGTTGCAGGGGCGGGTGGAAGCCGGGGACCGGGCCATGCTGCTGTTCTGTGTCAGCCATTCCGGTGCCCGGGAAGTGCGGCCGGCCGAGGGTATCGATCCGGTGTATGCGCAGCTGTTGCGCGAGGTGGTTGATAAGGGCGTGGCGTGTCGGGCCTGGCGGATGACCATGACC
This sequence comes from uncultured Halovibrio sp., assembly GCF_913056445.1. Classification (NCBI taxonomy): domain Bacteria; kingdom Pseudomonadati; phylum Pseudomonadota; class Gammaproteobacteria; order Oceanospirillales; family Halomonadaceae; genus Halovibrio; species uncultured Halovibrio sp. Next base: position 21,582 of record NZ_CAJXMA010000005.1, on the reverse strand, counting down.
CCCGAGGCCCTGGAGCCGGGCGGGGAGGTGAGTGTTGTTCTATAGGGGTTGCCGCGCGCAGGAGCCACTCCTGCGTGCGGCTGGGCCTGTCAGGAAACACTTTCCGGTTCCGGGGCGTTCTGCTGGGCCTGCTGTGCGTAAGTGAGGTAGTCGGTGTAGCCGTGGGCGCTACCTCCGTACATCGTCGCCGGATCCACTTTATTCCAGGGCAGTTCATGCCAGATGCGATGGGGCAGGTCCGGGTTGGCGATAAAGGGCTTGCCGAACGCGAACAGATCACCATAGCCCGCCTCAAGCATGCGCAGGGCCTTTTCCGGCGTATAGCGCCCGGCAAAAATCAGAGCGCCGCTGAACGCATCCCTCAGAGCCTGGCAGAAGCTGTCTGGCAGTTCGGGGGCATTATCCCAGTCCGCCTCGGCAATCGAGATGTAGGCGATGCCCTGACGGTCCAGCATCCGTGCCGCTTCCACATAGGTTTCATGGGGGTCGGATTCAACCAGCCCGAGATAGACGCGCTCTTCGTCCGTGCTTTCGAACAGCGGTGAGAACCGGACGCCGAGGCGGTTGGCGCCCACTTCCCTGGAGACCGCACTGACCACTTCTTCCAGGAAGCGCAACCGGTTGCGCAGGCTGCCGCCATACTGGTCGCTGCGCTGGTTGCTGTGTTCCGAGATGAACTGGTTGACCAGGTAGCCATTGGCACTGTGGATCTCCACGCCGTCAAAGCCGGCTTCCATGGCATTGCGCGCCGCCCGGGCGTATAACTCAACCATTTCGCCAACCTCATCCGTGCTCAGGGCACGGGGGTCGTCGGAATCAGTGATCTTGCCTTCACCGGGCCCTGTTTCAACAAACACCTTAACGGTTTCGTTGCGGATGGCGGACGGCGCCACCGGAGCTGCCCTTTCCGGTTGCAGCGAACGGTGCGATATCCGGCCCACATGCCAGAGCTGGCAGAAGATCGTACCTCCTTCGGCGTGAACGGCCTCGGTGACCTTTTTCCAGCCCTCAACCTGCTCCGGGGTGGAGATACCGGGCGTCCAGGCATACCCCTGGCCACGCGGCTCGACCTGGGTGCCTTCCGAGACCATAAAGCCGGCGGAAGCCCGCTGAGCGTAGTAGGTCGCCATCATGTCATTGGGGATGTTGCCCGGCTGGGTGCTTCTGGAGCGCGTCAGCGGTGGCAGCACGATGCGGCTTTTCAGTGTCAGATCACCGAGGCGCACTGATTCAAAAAGCGATTCAGTATTCATGGTTCTGGGCCTTTTCAGTGGAAGGTACATTGACGCAGCAGCATCTCGACCCTGCCGATGTCCTGTTTGTTCAGGACCTGGCGCGGAACGCCGAGTCGTCGTTGGATGGCTGCGATGACGGGCACAAGACTAAGGGCGTATGATCACAAACAGAAACAGTAATTTTTGGTGAGAAATACAAACATGAGTGGTATTGGCAATATCGACCTGAAGCAGTTGCGTGTGCTGAGGGCGTTGCTTAAAGAGAGAAGCCTGACGCGGGCCGCCAGTCAGATGGGGATGACGCAGCAGGCGGTGAGTGCGCAATTGAACAAGTTGAGGGAGGTTTTCCAGGATCGCCTTTTCCTGCGCTCACGCCAGGGTGTTGTACCAACGCCATTGGCGCAGGAGCTCGAACCGAGGGTGAAGGCTGTCTTTGACAGTATTGAGCAGTTGATTCCCCCAGAGCGGTTTGATCCGGCAAGTGTGCAGGGGACCTATGTCATATCCGCGACTGACTATGCGGTGGAGGTGGTGTTGCCTGAGCTGGTCGCCAGGGTCAGACAGCAGGCGCCGGGCCTGAAGCTGATCGTTCGTCAGTTCGAGAGCGACCGCCTGCACGCCATGCTGGCCTCCGGTGAGCTGGACCTGGCCCTGACGTTCCCTGCCTTCGCGCCGGAAAGCTGCCAGAGCAAGCTGCTCTTCTCGGAGTATCACATCTGCGTGGCAGGGAATGACTCGCCATTGCATGAGCGCAAGCTGACCATCGGAGATGTGGCTGAGTTGCCACAGCTCATTGTCTCGCCGACGCGGGCCAACCTGATTGGTTCCGCTGACAGCTGGTTTGCCAGCAAAGGGTACGGACGGAATATCGTTATGTCCGTCCCGAGTTTCTCTGCGGCCCCAACCTGTGTTGCATCCAGCGACTGTGTCGCCTTCCTGCCCTCAAGGATTCTTCCCCATCCGCTGGTAACCCCCATCGATCTGGAGGAATCACCGCCCTGTTTCGATGTTATTGCCGCCTGGCATCCGCGTACCGACCAGGATCCCCTGCAGCAGTGGGTGCTCTCCCTTCTGCAGGAGGCGTTTCCAGGCCAGGCTTGAAGGTAATGGCCGCCTCCGGGCTAGCCCCTGGTGTTGTAGCGCATGCGGGTGCCGTGGTTGAGCGACATCACGATCTCATCGGCGGCTATGGCTCGGGGGAAGAAGCAGCCTGAGATCTTGGTGTGGGCAATGCTGGCCCCTTCCATGGCGGTCTCGCTGAAATCAATGCCGCGCAGATCCGCTCCCCGGAAATAGGCGTGGCGGAGATCCAGATCCTTCGCATTGAGGCCGCGCAGGTCGAGACCGCGGAAATCGCCATAGGCGAAGCTCGGAAGCTTTTCCAGCTTGTCCCGGGCCTCATTGAAGGCCTGGATGTTTTCGTCGCGCAGCGCCTGATAGAGCGGGTCGTCGATACTGCGGGCCAGATCTTCTTCCATTGTTGTCCGTCCAGTGTTATCCGGGCTTCTGGCCCCAGTATAGTTGTTTGCCCGCTGGCTGCCACGTGCGTGGTGATCAGTGGCCGCGTGGTCCGGGGTCCAGGGCACGGATCAGTGCCTCCAGCGCACCCGGGGTGTGGGTGTGGACATGGATGGTGTGGCTGCGTTCGCTTTCACCGATGGGGTCCGCACTGCCCAGCTGCTGATCGAGGACCGCTTCGTCCGCTTCGGAAACCTCACCGCTGCGGCGGGCCCGTTCGCGGATGCGTTCACGCAGAACGGATTCCGGTGCCTCGCAGGCGATCAGTACGAAGGGAACACCCAGCGATTCCGCTATCTCCGACAGGCCATCCCGCTCTTTCTGGTGCAGCGCCGCGGAGTCCACGATGACCGGGTAGCCGGTCGCCAGCGCGCGATGGGCCAGCGCCTGGAGCCGCTGGTAGGTCTGGCGTGTGGCGTCCTGGGTGTAGATGCCGGCATCCTGCGCGGAGTTGCTGGATTCGGTTGGCCCGAGCCCGAAAAGGCGTTTGCGCTCCACATCGGAGCGCAGCCGGATCATGCTGAACTGTTCCGCCAGCGCGGAACTGAAACGCGACTTGCCGCTGGCGGAAAAGCCGGTGGTGGCTGCCAGCCAGGGCTGGGGGATCATGGAGTAGCGCTCGGCCAGCTCCGCGTAACGCCGGTACCGGTCCAGGTTCTGCTGTTCGGCCTCGCTGGAATCCGCGGGGCTGAGCAGTGCGATCTTGGCACGCACCATGGCCCGGTAGGCGCTGAACAGGCGCAGCAGTGGCAGGGCCTCATAGTCGCCGCTGTGTTCCAGGTAATGGTTGAGCACCCGGGCCGACCATGCGGGATGGCCGCGGCTTTCCAGGTCCATGAGCAGGAAGGCGAGGTCGTTGGCGGTGTCAATCCAGCGGAATTCGGGATTGAACTCAATGCAGTCGAAAACAGTGATCCGGCCCTGGAAGAGGGCGATGTTGCCCAGGTGCAGGTCGCCATGGCACTCACGGATCCGTCCGTCGGCCAGCCGCTGCTGCAGGCGTTCGCGCTGTTGCTCAAAGGTGTCACGGATCCATTCCAGCAGGGCCTGTGCCTGCTGGCGGTCGCCGGCCTCCTGCAGGTGCTCCAGGGCGGTGGTGACGTTGTCCACCATCGCGTCCCTGAGGTCATCGGTGTTGGCCATGGGGCTGTCCGGTGGCAGCGACGGGACTGAGTCGTGGAAGCTGGCGACGCGTTCGGCGAGTTCATCCAGCTGCTCCGGTGTCAGCTCGTTCCGCTCGCTCAGCCGGTCCAGGGTCTGTTCCGGGTCGAACTGGCGCATGCGCACCGCATAGTCGATGGGCGTGCCATCACCATTGATCGCCGGTGACTCCGGGCTGCCCGTGATGGGGACGACCGCCTCGTAGACCGGTTCCGCCAGCCGCCGGTTGAGGCGCAGTTCCTCCTCGCAGTAATGCCGGCGGGCGCTGAGCTCGCGGAAGTCCAGGAACCCCAGATCAAGAGGCTTCTTGATCTTGTACACATAATCGCCGGTCAGCAGCACCCAGGAGATGTGCGTTTCGATCAGGCGGATATCACTGACCGGGTGGGGGTAGCATTCCGGGGTCTGTAAGGCACTGATCAGCCCTGATTCCATTCCACAGCTCCTGCAGAGGTATTCAGTAACATCATAACGGGGACGTCATGTTTTGAACATGAAACCGCCCATGACGTGGCGTGTGAGAGCGCTATAATCGGCAGCCATGAGTAGAAAAGCAGGAAGAAAGCAGGAAAAGCGCCGCAGCATAGGTTTTATCGGGCTGATCTGGCGACTGGGGCTGGTTGGGATTCTGATGCTGGTGGCCTGGACCATCTATCTGGATGTCCAGGTGACCTCCCGGTTCGAGGATCATCGCTGGGAAATTCCCTCTCGGGTCTATGCGCAGCCTCTTGAGCTCTACGCAGGGGCGCCGGTGGGGGCTGAAGCGCTGGCACAGGAGCTGGAGGCCCTGGGGTATCAGCCGGTTTCAGGTGCGCCGCGGGATGCCGGGCAGTTCCAGCGTCAGGGCGGACGCTTCCGGATCCGGACGCGCGGGTTCCTCTTTCCGGATGGCAGGGAACCCGCCCGCAATCTGCGGGTGACGGCGGACAGCGGCACGATTACCGGGTTCGAGGCTCCCGGGGAGACGGCGCTTGCACGGCTGGAACCCCGCCGTATTGCCAGCATCTACCCCGGCCATGGTGAGGATCGTGTCCTGGTGCAGCTCGACGACCAGCCGGAGCTCTTCCGCGAGACCCTGCTGACGGTTGAGGATCGGGGCTTCCCGTCCCATTACGGGGTGGAGCCCTCGGCCATCGCCCGTGCCTTCATCGCCAATCTGCAGGCCGGGCGGGTGGTGCAGGGTGGCAGTACCCTGACCCAGCAGCTGGTCAAGAACTTCTGGCTCTCCAGTGAGCAGACCTACTGGCGCAAGTTCAACGAAGCCATCATGGCGATTCTGCTGGAAGCCCGTTACTCCAAGGAGGCGATCCTGGAGGCCTACATGAATGAGGCCTACCTGGGGCAGTCCGGAACACGCGCCATTCACGGGTTTGGGTTGGCCAGCCGCTTTTACTTCGCGAAACCATTCAGTGAGCTGGAACTCCATGAGACGGCGCTGCTGGTGGGTATGGTGCGCGGTCCCGGCTACTACAATCCACGGACCCGGCCCGAGCAGGCGCGGGCCAGGCGTGACCTGGTGCTGGAGCTGCTGGCTGATCGGGGGCTGATCACCGAATCACGCGCGACCTCCCTCAAGAGGCGGACTCTGGATGTGGCGGCAGCGCCGGACGAGGATACCCACCGCTACCCCGCCTTCATGGACCTGGTGCGTGAACACCTTTCCCGGGATTACCGGGACGAGGATCTGGAAACCGCTGGCCTGCGCATTTTCACCACGCTGGATCCGCGGTTGCAGGCAACAGCTGAATCGAGAGCCAGCGGCATGATGGCTGCCCTGGAACAGGGGCAGGAAGCAGGGACCCTGGAGGGGGCCGTTGTGATCACCGGGCGTGAAAGCGGTGAAGTAGAGGCGCTGGTGGGCGGGCGCGACACGCGGTTCCCTGGCTTCAATCGGGCCATGAACGCCAGCCGGCCGATCGGCTCCCTGGTCAAGCCGGCAACCTATCTTACTGCCCTGGAAAAGCCGGCCCGCTATACTCTGATCTCGCCCCTGAAGGATGAGCGCTTCCGCCTGGAGTTTGATAACGGTGATACCTGGTCGCCAGCCAATTTCAGTGGTGAATCCCACGGTCAGGTACCACTGCACAGGGCCCTTTCCCACTCCTACAACCAGGCCAGTGTCCGGCTCGGGCTGAATCTCGGGGTGCCGGCCGTGACCGAAACCCTCCAGCGGCTGGGCATGGAGGATGAGCCGCCACAGTACCCCTCCCTGCTCCTGGGCAGCGTTGAGATGACACCGCTGGAAGTGGCGCGGATGTACCAGACCATCGCCTCCGGCGGGTTCCGGGTGCCACTGCGCAGCATCCGTAGTGTCACCACGCCGGAGGGCGAGGTGCTGTCCCGTTACGACCTGCGGATGGAGCAGGTGGTTGAACCAGGGCCGATGCACCTTCTGCACTACGCCATGCAGGAGGTGATGCGCGAGGGTACGGGCAGCTCGGTGTACAATCTCATCCCGGAACGGCTGCACACGGCCGGTAAAACGGGGACCACCAATGAAGGCCGGGACAGCTGGTTTGCTGGGTTCACCGGGGATCATCTCGGGGTGGTCTGGGTGGGTGGTGACGATTACGATGCCACCACGCTCACGGGCGGCTCGGGCGCGTTGCAGATCTGGGGCCGGATTATGGCCGACAGCTCCACCAGGGCGTTTTCGCCGGTGGTGCCCGGCTCCGTGGATTACCACTGGGTGGACTCAAAGACCGGGGGGATTACGGCGAAGGGCTGTGACGGCGCAAGGCGGATTCCCTTCATACAGGGCTCGGAACCCCAGGAAGAGGTGCCCTGCAGCGACGGTATGGGCAATCGGATCCAGCGGTGGTTCCAGCAGATTTTCTGACGGAGGTAGATAGGATGACCATTCAACCCTGGATCCGGTGGGGCAGCATGGCTCTTGCGGTCCTGCTTCTGGCGGGCTGCAGCGTGCGGTTCCAGCCGCCGGAAGAAGACACCGGAACCGAGGTCGAGCCCATCGGTAAGCGGACGGAGGAGTCTGCTGAGGTGGAGGAACCGTCCGAGGATGAGCCGCCCAGTGTTGACCGCCAGCGTGAAAGTGGAGGCAGGGTTCCGGATGCGGCGCGCGGGCTGCTGGCCTCAGCGGATTCGGCTCTGGAGGCCGGTAATGATGGGCGGGCTCTGGACCTGATCCAGCGGGCGCAGCGTATCGCGCCGGATGCGGCGGCGGTCTATTACGCGCTGGGTCGGGTCTACCGGGAAAAAGGAAACCCGGCGCGTGCCGAACAGTTCGTGCTCAAGGGCATCAGCAAGGCGGGCAATGACCGGGCGCTCCGGCAGGAGGGCTGGTCGGAACTGGCAGCCATCCGCGCCCGCATGGGCGACCAGGCGGGCGCGGCGGATGCCAGGGAACGGGCCGGGCAGATGTAGCCCGGTCCTGGCTGCTTTACTGGCTGCTAGTCAGGTTGAGTTCTGTCGTCTCACCAGCCGTGACAGTAACGCCCTTTTCTGCCTGCATGAAGTTGAGGTCTTCTGGGGCTTCATTGTCATCAGCATCGCATGTGTAACTGACGGTATACTCACCTTCCTCAAGAAAGGCTGCTGTATAGCGGTGATTGCCCGTCTCCTCATCTGAAACAACTTTCGCCGTTATCAGGGGCTCGTTATCGCTTCCCAGGTCACCGACAGTTGCATCTGCTCCGGAAAATACGTAGACGCTTCCCAGTTTGTTTCCGCAATTCATGTCTGACATCAGGGTCGGATCAACTTCACCACTGATCTCACCTGTTTCAAGGTTGTTCACTAGACGGAGCACCGGCCGCAGGAAGTAATCAGCGTTCTGGGGATTGTTGTTACTCTGTGGGTCAACTATCGACTTGCTGACATCGAAGTCGATTGTGTAATCCGTGTTGCTTCCTTGGGCGACCGTGAAGCCGTTCGTCTTGAGGCCTGTCTGAGCGCCAGAGGGCACAAATACATCGCCCACACTGCCATCCGTCTCTTCAACCGTAAGGTTGTCCTCATTCAACATCAGCCGCATCCATTTATAATCGCCGGCAGGGACATCCTCACCTTCGAGGAGTGACACACTTTCCCCATTCTGGAAATCCAAAAGGTTGATGTTCTTTGTCTCATCAAACTCAAAGCTCAGGCGGTCGCCGCTGTTCGGTTGGAGTTCCACGCCGGTTACCGCGATATTAACGGCAGTGAGATCCTGAATCGGCGCGTCTGTTAAGCCAAGTGAGAAGTTGCCATCTCCGCCATCCGATGAACTGCTGAAACACCCGGCGAGCCCGGCAGTGGAGGCGGCAAGGACTGCGACCGTGAGCGGCTTCAGTGCGTTGCTTTTCATGGTGTTCTCCCGTTTTTGCCTTGTAGCTGTGGTCGGATGCCGGAAACGGCATCTGTCCATCCCCACGTCGGGGGCGCACGGGAGGTTCCGTGCCTGTATGTTACAAAACGTTGAGGTGCGGGACGGCACACCCACGGGGATCTGCTATAAATGAGCGCACCGGCATCATGGCCAGACAGGTAATCTTTTGTTCTTTTCCCGTTCCCAGGCACGAACCTTTGATCAGCTTGTAAAGCCACATCTGCGGGGTCTTTACCGGTTTGCCCATCGTCTTACCGGGAATCCTGCGGACGCCGAGGACCTGGTTCAGGATGTGATGCTCAAGCTGTATCCCCGGACGCGGGATCTGGAAACGGTCCAGGATCTGAGGCCCTGGCTCAACCGGGTACTCTATCGTCAGTTCGTGGATCGGGACCGCAAGGGTAAGCGCCGCCAGGAACAGTCAGTGACGGATACCGGGGATATCGAGAACCATCAGGCCTTTCTGGACCGCTATCCCGGTGAGGGCCTGGGGCCACTGGCCGACATGGAGCGTGGGCGGGCGGGCCGTATGGTGCAGGAGGCACTGGCGGAACTGCCGCCGGACCAGCGCGCCCTTCTGATCATGTACGATGTCGAGGGGTGGGAGCAGCAGGCGATCGCGGAGGTTCTGGAGGTGGCTCCCGGCACCATCAAGTCACGGCTGCACCGGTGTCGCCAGAAACTGCGTGAACAACTGGCACGACGGATGGAACCTTAGGAGCACGCCCAGCGTGGTACTCCGTGGAGGATAGGATGATGGACTGTGAACAGTTGATTCCGCACATTGAGGATTACTGCGACGGTCGTCTCGACGAGGCCGACCGGCGTGCTGTTGCCGCGCATCTTGCGGAGTGCAGCGACTGTGCGCGGAAAGTGAAGGCGGAACAGCGCTGGCGTGAGCTTCTGCGGGAGTCCCCGGTAAGTGAGCCGGGATCAGGGTTTGAAACCCGCATTCTGGAAGCCGTGCACGGAGGGGGTGACGCCCGGCGGCGCTGGAGCACACCGGTGGCGGGTGCGGCCATGGCGGCCTGCCTGGTGGTCGGACTTTTCCTGGGGACGTGGTTCATTCCCCGGGGTGGGGACTCCGGGCCGGAAACCGTCGTGGGGCCGGTTTCGGAGAATAATGTCCAGACCATGCGTCTGGCGTTTGACTCCGGTGAGGCGCTTGAGAACGTCAATCTGACCATAGAACTGCCACCCCACGCTGAGCTGGCCTCGTTCCCCGGTGAGCGCCGTATCAGCTGGGAGGTGGACCTGGACAAGGGCGAGAACCTGCTGGCGCTGCCGGTCAGGACCCTGTTTCCGGGGGAAGGCGAACTGGTGGCACGGATCCGTCATGGCGACCGTGAACGGGTCTTCCGCGCGCCGGTTACGAGTGGTGGTGAGGGTGGATGAGGTGATGGTATGAGAATCTGGCTGAGCCCATTGTTGCTGGTGGCACTGCTTGCGGCGCCCCAGGCCTGGGGGGAGACGGATCTGGACGTGACCATACGGATGGTACCCGAGGACGAACCGGTCTCCGAGAGCGTGGTGCGCCGGATCGAGTTGCCCGAGGGGGCAGCGGAGCGTGCGAAGGAACGGGCGCGTCAGGGGCGTGAGCGCGCCGGGGAGGCCGCCAGTAAGGGCCGTGACGCGCTGGAGCGTGCGCGAGAGCGGGCTCGCCAGGGACTGGAGCGGCGCCCCGGCGGGGGCGACCTCCCGGTTCCTGGGGGGGTGAAGGGCCCCGAAGTGAGTGGCCCGGGTGGGGGTGGTGCGCCCTCGTCTCCGGACCGGCCCGGTTCCGCCCCCTCTGAACGGGGTGGTCAACGCTGAAGAATCCCGCCGCAGCTGCTAGAGTTCCGGGGTCACTGGAGGAAGCCCGACCCCATGCAGCGCAAACTCGCCCATAATCCATCCGCCCTGTCGGTCCGACCCAGCGCTGTGTTGGCACTGGTGGTGCTGTTGGCTCTGATGCCCCTGCCGGTGGCGGCACAGGACACAGCCGCCCTGGTGGAGCAGGGGAAGACCGCGTTTGAAGACGGGGATTATGCCGGTGCGGCTTCCCTGTTCGAGCGGGCGCTGGCTGCGGGCGAGACCACCGAATCCCGGCTCTACAACCTCGCTGTGGCCCTGTTCCGGGCCGGCCAGCTGGATGAGGCCCGGGCGCGTTTTGAGCAGCTCCTGCCCATGACGGACAGCCCCGCACTGGTGCACTACAACCTGGGGCTTGTCGCCCTGGAGCAGGGTAGACCCGCTGGAGCCCGGGGCCACTTCTCGGACGCTCTGGTTCTGGATCGTGACGGGCGCATTGCCGCCCTGGCGGTGCAGCAGCTGGACCGCTTGGGCGTCGCCCCGCGGGCGGGCTCACGTGATGCGTGGCGCGCGCTCGTCCAGGCCGGGGGCGGCTATGAGGACAACCTCAATCTCGCCGGTGACCAACTCGTGGCATCCACCTCGGTATTCCAGGAGGCGTTTGCCTGGGGGCGGGCGCCACTCTGGCGCCGGGGCGCGCTCAGCCTGGCGGCGTTCGGTGTGGCCAGCGCCCGGCACTATTCCGGCTATGATGGGGCCGATCAGACGCTTGCAAGACCAGGGCTGGTGCTGGACTACCGTGGAACACCGGCTCTGAGTGTGGGTGCCGAGGCCGCCTCGGAATGGCAGTGGCTGGAGGCGGAGCGGGTCAGCCGGCGTGCGGACATTGCCCTTTATCTGGACTGGTCGCCCGGGCGTGGCTTGATGCAGCTGGAGGTGGGCGCCGCCTCGGTCGATGCAGGGGAAGACTTCCCGGAGCTGTCAGGCTCGGATCGCTTTTTCGAACTGGCGTACCGTCATCCGGTGGCGGACGGACTGGTTGCGGCAGCTGGCTATAGTTGGACGGAGGAAAACCGTGACGGGCTCGTTGCAGGTGACGATTTCTTCAGCGCCTCGCCCGTGCGGCACCGCCTCCGTGGCTCGATGGATTATGCGCTGTTGGCCCGCTGGTCGGTGTCAGCGGAGGCCGTTTGGCGCCTGTCCCGTTACCAGGAGGATGAGGTCCGTGGCGGCACCCGGACACTCCGGCGCCGGGAAGAGCGCTGGCGCCTGAGGCTGGGCTCCGAGTGGGAGGTCAGTGACAACTGGCACCTGACCCTGTCCGGCGAATGGGAGAGCAACCATGCGCGCCTGGAATCCCGGGATTACCGACGGACCGAGGTCCGGGTCGGGATCCGGCGCGCGTTCGGGCGCTGAAGCTCAGAGCTGCGCCATGGCGTTATCCGCCGCCTGCAGCGTGGCCTCAATGTCCGCCTCGGTGTGGGCGCCGGATACAAAGCCGGCTTCGAATGCCGCCGGGGCCAGGTAGACGCCCTGTTCCAGCATGGCGTGGAAGAAGCGGCCGAAGCGCTCGGTGTCGCAGTTGACCACGTGTTCGAAGCGGGTTACTTCCGGCTGGTCCGTGAAGAAGAGCCCGAACATGCCCCCGGCGCCCTGAACCTTCAGCGGAATGCCGTGCTTATCGGCAATTGCGGCAAAACCGTCCATCAGCTTCCGGGTACGCTGTTCCAGCTGATCGTGGAAGCCTGGCTGGGAGAGCCCTTCCAGGGTTGCGAGGCCCGCGCGCATGGCCAGCGGGTTACCGGAAAGCGTGCCTGCCTGGTAGACCGGCCCCAGCGGTGCCAGGTGACTCATGATGTCACGGCGCCCGCCGAGTGCGCCCACCGGCAGGCCACCGCCGATGATCTTGCCCAGCGCGGTCAGATCCGGAGTCACGCCGTAACGCTCCTGGGCACCGCCGGGCGCGACCCGGAAGCCGGACATCACCTCGTCGAAGATCAGCACGCTGCCGTGACGGTCGCAGATCTCGCGCAACCCTTCCAGGAAGCCAGCGACCGGCGGCACGCAGTTCATATTGCCGGCCACGGGTTCGACGATGATGCCTGCGATCTCGCTGCCGTACTCCTGGAAGATGGTCTCGACGCTTTCCAGATCGTTGAAGGTGGCAGTGAGGGTCTGTTCCGCGAGGGCCTTGGGGATGCCCGGCGAGTTGGGCTGGCCCAGAGTCAGCGCGCCTGAGCCGGCCTTCACCAGCAGCGAGTCCACATGGCCGTGGTAGTTGCCCTCGAATTTCAGGATGCGGTCACGGCCGGTATAGCCGCGCGCCAGCCGCACGGCGCTCATGGTGGCTTCGGTGCCGGAATTGGTCATGCGCACCATGTCCACTGAAGGCACCATCTCGCAGATCTTGCGGGCCATGGCGGTTTCCGTTGAGCTGGGTGCGCCATAGCCGGTGCCGTGGGTCAGCTGGTCCCGGATCGCCTCGATCACGGCGGGGGCGGCATGGCCCAGGATCATGGGACCCCAGCTGCCCACATAGTCGATGTAGCGCTTGTCATCCTCATCCCAGAGGTAGGCACCTTCTGCCTGTTTGAAGAAGATGGGCGTGCCGCCCACGCCCTTGAAGGCGCGCACCGGCGAGTTGACGCCGCCGGGGATGTATTGGCTCGCCTGCTCGAAAAGCGTATCCGACTGGCTCATGAAGAGGCTCCTGTTGCAAAAAGTTGGGTGAACTCACGGGCCGTTGCTTCGATGTCCTGCGTCGAGAACAGCCCGTGGATGACCGCGATCAGGTCCGCGCCTGCCCGGATCAGGCTGGGCGCATTATCCGTGGTTATGCCGCCGATGGCGACCCTGGGCAAGCCGAGGGCGCCTGCCTGACCGAGTACATCGGCGGAGGCGGACGGTGCCGAGCCCTTGGTGGCGGATGGGAAGAAACGCCCGAACGCGAGGTAGTCCGCGGATCCGGACGCCTGCTCCCGCGCCCGCTCCAGGTCGTCGTGACAGGTGACGCCGATGATGGCGCCAGGGCCCAGCTGCTCACGGGCTTCTTCCGGCGTTGAGTCCTCAAGGCCGAGATGGACGCCGTCGGCACCGATCTGCCGGGCCAGGGCGACGTCATCGTTCACGATCAGGGGACGCCCCCAACGCTGACAGGCCGCCAGAAGCTGCTCCGCGATGCTCCGGCGCAGCTCATCATCGGGGCGTTTGTCCCGGTACTGGACCATGACGGCGCCACCGGCCAGGGCCTGTTCAACAGCATCCACGATGCGGTCGTCCGGCAGCAGCTGGCTGTCGGTGATGGCGTAGAGTCCCTGCCCTGGCATCCGTTCAGTCATTGATCAGGCTCCTGTCCGGGACCGGCTGGCCCCGGCCGACACGCAGCGCACCCCGTATGGCACGCTCGGTGAAAATCTGGGCATGCTCAATGGCCTCGGGTAACGGCAATCCCTCGGCCAGGCCCGCGCTGATGGCCGCGGCGAGTGTGCAGCCGCTGCCATGGTATTCACCGCCCACCCGTTCCAGTTGCCATGACGAGGCGACCTGCTCCCTGCGGAAAAGCCGGTTCTCGATGGTTGGCCCGGTGCCGTGCCCGCCAGTGGCGAGAACGGCGCCGGCACCCTCATCAAGCAGTGCCTGGGCACTGGTGGTGACGTCGTCGCTGCCGCCCAGCTCCGCCAGTTCCGGGCCATTCGGGGTGATGACGGACGCCATGGGGAAGAGCTCCGAGCGCATGGCTGCCACCAGCTTCCCATCCGCCAGCTCACCGCCACCGGCAGCTTTGATCACCGGGTCCACCACCAGAGGTAATGGCCCGAGCTCGTCCAGGACCGTACGCAGCATGCTGACGATGCGGTGATCTCCCATGGCACCGGTCTTGATGGCGTGGATGGGGGAGTCAGCGGCCACTGAGCGGATCTGGCGTGCAATCAGTTCAGGATCAACCGCTTCCGCACCGTGCACATTACAGGTGTCCTGCACGGTCAGGCAGCTCAGCACCGGCAGCGGGTGCGCTCCCATGGCGGTGATGGCCTGGATGTCGGCCTGGATGCCGGCTCCGCCGGACGGGTCCAGGCCCGAGATAACGAGTACCTGGGGGCGTGTATTGGGCATCAGAAGGGCCTCAGAACGGCGAGCAGAATAATGGCGACCAGAAGCAGGACCGGCGCCTCGTTGATCCAGCGGAAGAAGATGTGGCCCCTGGTGTTGCGGTCATCCCGGAAGAGCCGGACGAAATGCCCGCACCACAGGTGGTAGGCCACCAGCACCGCGATCAGCAGCAGCTTGATGTGCAGCCACCCCTGCTGCAGGTAGTACTCCGGGTTCAGGGCGATAAGCCAGGTGCCGAAGATCAGTGTGGCGATCATGGACGGGTTCATGATGCCGCGGTACAGCTTGCGCTCCATGGTCCGGAACCGTTCCCGGCCGGGTTCATCCTCGGTCATGGTGTGGTAAACGAAAAGGCGGGGCAGGTAGAAGATACCCGCGAACCAGGTGACCATGGCCATGAGATGGAACGCTTTGATCCAGAGCACAGGAACTCCTTAACCGACTGAATGATTCAGGCATGGTACAATGCTCTGTTACGGGCGCCAACGAGCGGAACCAGTACAGAGGAGGCAGAACGTGATCACAGTGGGCATTGTCGGGGGTACCGGCTATACAGGCGTGGAGCTGCTGAGGCTGCTGGCGCTGCATCCGGGTGTGGAGGTGGCGCTGATCACCTCGCGCTCGGAGGCCGGGCGTCCGGTGGCGGAACTCTTTCCGAGCCTGCGTGGCCACTGTGATCTGGCCTTTGAGGATCCGGATGATGAGCGTCTCGCTGAGTGCGACCTGGTGTTCTTCGCCACGCCCAATGCGGTAGCGATGGACAGTGTGGGGCACCTGCTGGAGCAGGGCGTGAAGGTTGTGGACCTGTCCGCCGATTTCCGGCTGCAGGAGCGCGAGGTCTGGGAACACTGGTATGGCACTACCCATACCGCGCCGGATCTCATCCGCGGAGCGGTGTATGGCCTGCCGGAGATCAACCGGGAGCAGATCCGGGGGGCGCGCCTCGTGGCCAATCCCGGCTGTTATGCCACGACCATCCAGCTGGGCTTCCTGCCGATGATCGAGGCGGGCGTGGTGGATCCGTCACGGCTGATCGCGGATGGCAAGTCCGGTGCCAGCGGTGGTGGCCGGCAGGCCCGCATGGGCATGCTGCTGGGCGAGGCCGGGGAGAGCTTCCGGGCCTATGCGGCCTCCGGCCACCGGCACGGACCGGAGATTGAGCAGGGGCTGCGGATGATGCAGGCGCGCTCGGCGCCTCAGGTTACCTTTGTACCCCATCTGGTGCCCATGGTCCGTGGCATTGAGGCTACGCTCTATGCGGAGATCACAGATGAGGCTGCGGACTTTCAGGCCATCTACGAGAACCGCTTCCGCGATGAGCCCTTTGTGGACGTGATGCCCTGGGGTTCGTTGCCCGAGACGCGCTCAGTGCGTGGTGAGAATACCTGCCGGATGGCTTTGCACCGCCAACCGGGCCAGAACCGGATCATTGTCAGCTCGGTCACGGACAACCTGGTCAAGGGTGCTGCCGGGCAGGCGATCCAGAACATGAACCTGATGTGTGGTTTTGATGAACGCGAAGGGCTGAAGGCGCCCGCGCTTCTGCCCTGAGGACCAATCCCATGGCACGCTCCGATTCTTCGGAAGAACTGGTACTGGTTCGCCAGCGGCGCGGTGAGCGCCTACGGCGGCTGACGATTCTGCTGGTGTTTTCGGTCACCTCAGGGGGCGCGGGCTTTATGCTTGGGAGTCACCAGTACAGGGCTCGCTTCCAGGCAGCGGAGGAGGGCTTTGAAACGGTGCGCGAGGAGCGTGACCGGCTTCAGGAAAAGGTTACCGAGTACCGTCGGGAGCTGTTGCGGGTGGAGCGAGATCAGGAAGTGGACCGCCACAGTCTGCGTGAAGCCCAGGACACGATCCGCGAACTGGAGCAGGCTCTTCAGGAGCACAAGTCCGAGATCAGTTTCTATAAGAGCATCATGGCGCCTGAGGATCTTGAAACCGGACTCCAGGTGTTCCGCATGGATCTGGATCCCACCAGCAATCCAGACCGTTGGCGCTACAATCTTGTGCTCAGCCAGATCGGCGACAATAACCGGTTTGTGTCAGGCCATGTGAAAGTCCATCTTGTGGGCTATGTTGGAGAGGAACGGCAGCGGCTTCCGCTGCACAGGATTTCGGACTCACGCGAGGATAACGACATCGAGTTCCGGTTCCGCTATTTCCAGTCAGTGGATGGGGATATGACGATTCCCGAAGGGTTTGAACCCCATTCCATCCAGGTTGCAGCGGTTACGGACAACGGTCGTGAAACATCCGAGCGTGAATTTTTCTGGCAGGACAAAACAGGGGGCGAGGCGGATGTTTCGCAAGTCCAGGACGATCAATAAAGGTTCGGGTCAGTACGACACACTGGTTTCGAACAAGATGTCCATAACCGGGGATGTGCATTTCTCCGGCGGTCTGCATATCGATGGGCGTGTTGAGGGTACGGTCTACGCCGAGGAAGGTTCGGATGCGGTGCTTCGCATCAGTGACGTTGGCGAGGTGGTCGGCGATGTCTATGCACCGCACATCATCATCAACGGTACGGTGCATGGCAATGTCTATTCCTCGGAGGATCTTGAACTGGCTTCCAAGGCCTCCATCCATGGCAACGTGTATTACCATCTGATTGAGATGGCCATGGGGGCGGCGGTTAATGGCAGCCTGCTGCATCAGCGTGAGGGTGGCCTTCCGGGTGGCTCCAGGACGCTGCCCTCGGGGCATCGCGAGCAGCAGCAGGAGAGCGGTGCCAGGGCGGCGAGCCCCGCTGCGGGAGATGATAAGGCCCGGAATGAAGAGCCGGGGGAAGGCAGCTCAACGAGCTCCCTGGAGAGGGCGTCGAGCGTCTGACCCGGGGTGGCGCAATCAGGCTTGTCAGGCCGGTACTCTGGTTCACATAATGGTCTGACTTGAATGGAACAGCAGTTGGGAGTGATCGCATGGGCGTGGTTCAGGAACAGGCGGCAATACCGGTGTTTTTCACCGAATCAGCCGTTGCACGTGTGCGTGAGCTGATTACCGAGGAAGGTAATCCCGATCTCAAGCTGCGCGTGTTCATTACGGGCGGTGGTTGCTCCGGCTTCCAGTACGGCTTCACCTTCGATGAGAATCAGGCGGACGATGATGCGGCAGTTGAGCGCGATGGCGTGACCCTGCTTGTGGATCCGCTGAGCTACCAGTATCTGGTGGGTGCTACCGTTGATTATGAAGAGGATCTGATGGGCGCCCAGTTCCGGGTTCAGAACCCGAATGCCACCAGTACCTGCGGCTGCGGGTCTTCATTCAGCATCTGAGGTTCCGGCCCCGCCGGGCCAAACCCCACCAAGTACTCTTGGCCCCGACGCACCGGTAACCGAAGGCAGGTTGCCGGGGGCGTTATTGAGTCTCTGGCGTGCCAGCCACGCGAAAGCCGCTCCCTCCACACTCTGTGGATCCAGCCCCAGGGCGGTCGTGGAATCCACCGACGCCTCCGGAAGCAGGCTGGCAATACGCTCCGCCAGAAGCGGGTTGAAAGCGCCGCCTCCCGCCAGGAAGACCTCTTCCGCGCCCATGGCGTTGATGTCCCGGGTGACCGTCACAGCGGTCAGTTCCAAAAGCGTTCTCTGAACATCCTCTGGCTTTGGTGTATCGGGCAGAGCTCTCAGGTGAGCCTCCAGCCAGTCTTCATTGAAATGTTCCCGGCCGGTGCTTTTGGGCGGTTGTCTGGAGAAATAGGTGTCGCTCAGGAATGTTCTAAGAAGCGGCTCGCAGACGGTTCCGGAGGCCGCCCATTCGCCGTTGTGATCGAAAGAGTGCCCCTGGTGGCGTTTGCACCACAGGTCCATCAAGCGGTTGGCCGGGCCTGTATCGTGGCCCTGGGGCGGCCTGTGGTCGCCCGGGATCAGGGTGATATTGGCGATTCCTCCCAGGTTGATCAGGCAGCGCATCCGACCGGGGGCGCTGAACAGCCAGGTGTGGAATGCGGGTGCAAGCGGGGCTCCCTGGCCGCCAGCGGCAATGTCGCGCCTGCGGAAGTCGCCTACGGTGGTGATGCCGGTGCCTTCGGCAATGCGGTTGGGATCCGCGATCTGCAGGCTGAAGGGAGAGGGCGGTTCTGCGCAGTGCTGGACTGTCTGGCCATGGCTGCCGATGGCCGTGACGTGTTCCGGCCTCAGGCCGGCTTTTTCAGTGACGGCAAGGGCCGCGTGGGCAAAAGCATCCCCCAGCCGGGTATCCGCTTCACCCAGAAGTGATGGCGTCCCCTGATTGGCGGCGAGTTCTTCCAGCTGGGCCTGAAGATTGTCCGGATAGCTGTGGCTGGTGTGCCAGCTGGTTTCAATGCCCTCGGGGCCAAACCCGACCAGAACCGCATCGATCCCGTCCATGCTGGTGCCGGACATGAGACCGATGTACCAGTCAGGCTGGCCTGCCATTCACTCCTCGGCCAGGGCGATCTGGAAGGAGTTGTCCTCCTCGGAGAGGCGGGCAAGGCGCGGGTTGGTCTGGGCCCGGAACTGGGCCATCTGGTCCTCCGGAATAGGCTCTGCGTCCGGCAGGCTGACATGCAGCGGGTTCCGGGGGCGGCCACTGACCCTGTATTCATAGTGCAGGTGCGGCCCGGTCGCCAGTCCGCTCATGCCGACGTAGGCGATCACGTCGCCCTGCTGGACGGTTTCACCCCGACGAAGTCCTCTCCTGTAGCTGCGCAGGTGGCTGTAGACGGTGGAAACCTCATTGCCGTGATCAATACGGACGGTTTTGCCATAGCCGCCATCCCGCCCCACATAGGTGATCCGACCGTCGCCGGAGGCTTTAACGGGGGTGCCCGGTGAGGCCGCGAAATCCGTGCCTTCGTGAGGCCGGACCCGGTTGAGGATGGGGTGGCGGCGGTTCATGTCGAAGTGGGAGGAGACCCGCTGGTATTGGAGCGGGGTGCGCAGGAAAGCCTTGCGCAGGCTTTCACCTTCCGGTGTGTAGTAGTCGCTGTTGCCGTTCGCATCCGTGTAGAGGGCTGCGGAATAGGTCTTTCCCTTGTTGGTGAAAGTGGCGGCCAGAATTCGCCCGTGGCCGATCATTTCTCCATCGAGATACTGTTTTTCATACAGAACTCCAAAGCGATCACCCTTGCGAAGGTCCCGGGAGAAATCGATGCGCCACCCGAAGATGCGCGAGAGCTTGTTACGGACCTTGGTGCCCAGCCCGGCGCGATTCGCAGCAAGGATATAGGAAGTCTGGATATCGCCGGTGGCATAGGCCAGCTCCACTCTGGGTTCACGCATTTCCTCGTGAGTGTGGAAGCTCTCGTCCTGGCGCACCGCCTTGAGCTTGGTGGTGCGGCTGTTGTGCAGGACCACCATGGAGAGTTTGCCGTCATCATCAAAGCCGAATTCGATTTCCCGGCCGGCACGCAGGCGCGACAATTCATCCGGCTTCCCTTCACCATTCAGGATGCGGTACATCTCCTGGTGACTCACGCCAGCATCGGTGAAAAGGGATGACAGAGAGTCGCCCCTCTCGATGGTGAAGCGCCGCCACTCCAGCTCGTTCTCCTGGATGTTCTCGTCGCGGGGTTCCGGTTGGGTGGCGGACGTCTGGGCTTGAGGGACGGCTGCCAGATTGATGCCGAGAAGGCTCTGGAGATCCGGTGCGTCGGCGTATGCCAGTGTCCGCGCGGGCGATACCATGCCGGCCTGTGAATACTGTTGTGTTGAGGTCTGGCTGTCCTGTGGAACGGGAGAGACAGGCGCCACGTTAAAAGCCTTTGTGGTCTGGCTCTGGTTGCTGCCCGGACTTACCAGCAGGGTGACACCAACCAGTGCGGTAATACCGGCAAGCGCGGCGATATGGGTTCCCGGGAATTGTCTGAGCACGGTTATACCCTGTTGTTTCAGTGTTGGAGCAAACTTTTCGGGCAAGTTCGCAGAATTACTCGAAGTATAATGAAAACAGCAGTGGGCGCAAAAAAACGATTGCCTTTATTGTGCGGTGCAACGCGCTCTGTGGTTTCCTGTTACAATTGCGCCCTTTGCAAGTGCCTGCGACACAAAGTGAATTTGGCGGGATTACCGCCGTGTTAATGGCTTATGAAAATTGTCAGTGTGTGTAGCGGGTAGCCCTGCTGGAACAGATCGGAGTAGACAAGTATCCATGACGAACATTGATGACGCCATCGCCCAGATCCACCGGGGTGTGGATGAGCTGATCCCCGAGGAAGACCTGGCTGCCAAGCTGCGCAGTGGCCGTAGACTGCGGATCAAGGCCGGGTTTGATCCCACGGCGCCCGATCTGCACCTGGGCCACACTGTGCTCCTGAACAAGCTGCGCCAGTTCCAGGAGCTGGGCCATGAGGTCATCTTTCTGATCGGGGACTTCACCGGCATGATCGGCGATCCCAGCGGGAAAAGTGCCACGCGCCCGCCTCTCTCAGAAGAAGAGGTGGCTGCAAACGCGGAGACCTATAAGGAGCAGGTTTTCCGGGTACTTGACCCAGAAAAGACGCGGGTTGTGTTCAACTCCACCTGGATGAATGAGATGGGCGCGGCGGACATGATCCGGCTGGCAAGCCAGTACACAGTGGCCCGCATGCTTGAGCGTGATGATTTCCACAAGCGCTACCAGGCCAATGAGTCCATTGCCATCCATGAGTTCCTCTATCCGCTGGTCCAGGGGTATGACTCTGTGGCGCTGGAGGCGGACGTGGAGCTTGGCGGCACCGACCAGAAGTTCAACCTGCTCATGGGGCGGCATCTACAGCGCCACTACGACCAGGAGCCTCAGGTGGTGCTGACCATGCCGATCCTTGAAGGGCTGGACGGGGTTCAGAAGATGTCCAAGTCCCTGGGGAACTACGTGGGGATCACGGATGCCCCGGGGCAGATGTACAGCCGGCTGCTTTCGGTTCCTGATGAGCTTGTATGGCGCTACTTCGAACTGCTGACGCTCAAGCCCATGGATGAGGTTGAGGCACTGCGCCGACAGGTGGAAGAGGAAGGGCTCAATCCACAGGAGGCCAAGAAGGCGCTGGCGCACTGGCTGATCAGTCGCTATCACGGCCAAGAGGCGGCTGAGAATGCCCATCGCTCCGCGGGGAACAGAGTGGAGCTCGGTGAGATTCCCGAAAATGTTCCCGAGGTGACCGTGGATGCAGGTGGGGAGGCTGAACTCTTTGTGGTCAGTCTGCTTAAGCAGGCGGGGCTGGCCCAGGGAGGTGCTGCCAAGGATGTGGTGAAGCAGGGGGCTGTCTATGTGGACGGCGAGCCCCTTGGCGATCGACAGTCGCTGCCGGCGGGGCAGTCATACGTGATCCAGGCGGGTCGGAAGAAGATTGCGCGGGTCCATGTCCAGTGAGTGGATGTCCGATGACATCATTCTGAAATCTCCTGTTGACGACACCCTGTGCGGGTGTAGAATACGCATCTCTTTCGGGGCAACGGCCCACAGCGGCGGCGCTTTCGGGCGCAGATGAGTTGTTCCGGG
>NZ_CAJXMA010000004.1:0-85728 GCF_913056445.1 uncultured Halovibrio sp. | reverse complement strand
GCTGATGCCAGCACTCCGAACGGGATCATGGCGGCCGCTCAGATTAATGAGGCGGACTATACGGTTAATGACGGCGAGCCCCTAACCGTCCAGGCGGATGGGGCTACTAACCCCGCAAATTGTCAGGTTGAGTATAATCAGGCGACAGGTACTGACACTCCGCCGACGATCAACGTGAGCACTGGCGGTTGTTGATAGATATTCCCTGGAAGTGTGATTGTTGATCGGGGGCGGCCAGGGAGTCAGACGTGTATGGAGTCTGGTCCGGTATCAAGTGAGTTCGGCTTCACCCTGATTGAGCTTGTCATTACGCTGATTTTGGTCGGCATAGTCAGCGCCCTTGGAATCGGCCTTCTGGCATCGCCGGCAACCTACACTGCTGGTGCTGGTAGGGATCAGTTTGTTTCTTCCTCCCTTCTTGCGCAGAAGCGAGCCCTTGCCAACACTGACACCACCATTGCCCTGACTATCAATGAATCGGCGGGGCAGTGGTGTTTTCGTGTTTCCACTAAAGCGGATGCGGGGTGTAGTGAAAACCAGGAAGGTGCCCGGACGGCCGCTCGGGAAGGAGCTAGCCTTCAGAATAACCCTGGCACTCTGTATTACCGGGGCAGCCGACGGGTCAATGCCAGTGATGAGCCAGTGGCCGCGGGTAGCGGAGTTGATCTGACCTTTGTTCCTGCGGATGGAGGCGCAGGCCACCCGGCCTGTGTCTCCGCTTCAGGGTTTGCCTACCCGGAGCGCTGCGTTGATGGCTGACTCCTGTTCTTGTTATCCCTCCAGACGGCAGTTCGGTGTCACCCTGATCGAGCTGGTGATCACGATTGTGATCGTCGGGGTTGCCATCGCCGGTGTGATTGGTAGCTATTCACTGGTGGTGGGGCGCAGTGCGAACACGCTTTATCAGTCACGGACCACTGCCGTGGGTCAGGCCTACCTGGACGAGATTCTTGCGCGGCGGTTCGGGCCGGGGGTCGGCCCGGGCGGTAGTCCTTCCGCCAGTGGCTGTAACGATACAGGTACGGGTGGCGGGAAAGAGCGTGCCGATTACAAGACGGTGAATGACTATCAGGGGCTGGAGGACTCGCCGCCGCGCTTGGTATCCGGTGGTTTTGGCGAGGCCTATCAAGGGTATCGTGTAGAAGTAAGCGTTACCTGTGCCGGGGCCGAAGTGGGTGTGGGCGATGACGCCAAGCGCATTGACGTCATGGTCTATCCAGCCCAGGGGCCGAGCATGACGTTCACAGCCTACAAGGGTAACTTCTGATGCGCCGCCAGCAGGGCTTCACGCTGACGGAGCTGGTCATGGTGATCGTGATCCTGGGCATCATCGCGGCCATCTCGGTGCGCTTCATTCAGTTCTCCACTCAGGGGGCGCTGGATACCGCCAATCGCCAGCGTCTGGCACTCGGAGCAGGGGTTGCTTCCGAGCAGGTCAGCCGTGAGTTGCGCTCGGCATTGCCGGGCAGCATCCGCACCAGTGAAGGTGGGGAGTGCATCGAGTTTTTCCCGATCGTGGCGGGGTCCTGGTACGTGGACGGTGCGGATAGCTTTGAACCCAAACGGGCGCTGTCCGAGTTCCAGGCAGTACCTTTCTCGCGCTCGACGGAGCAAGCCATCCGAGTGTTCATCTATCCCTATGCCGAGAGTGACTTCCCGGATGGACTGTATGAGACGGGGGCTGAAACCCGGGCGGGGCTGGGGTCGGTCAGCGGGTCCGGGGAGGAGCGCACTGTCACGCTCAGTTCGCCCCATACGTTTCCAGAGCATTCACCACAGCGACGCGTAACGCTTACCGGAGATCCGGTGAGTTTCTGTCGTGGCACGGGGACCAATAGTCGCTACCTTTTCCGGTATTCCGGCTATGGGCTTAACGCCAGTGGTGGCCGGCCCAGTGGAGGTGTTCGTGAGGTGGTTGCGATGCCGCTTGGCGACGGGCCACTGATTTTCAGTTTTATACCGCCGACACGTCAGCGCAACGGCGTGGTGACCTTTGAATTTACGCTGCAGTCGGCGGACTCTGAGGAGTCCCTCTCTGTGGCCCAGGAGGTACAGGTGCGCAATGTTCCCTGAACCACACCCTCTGCAGTCCCAGGGGCGCCGCTCGTCCCAGGGCGGTGCCGGACTGGTGATGGCCATCTTCCTGATTACGGTCATGGCACTGATTGTCTCGACCATTGCGCAGCTCCAACAGACCACCGGTGAGGCTGAGGCGCTGGACATCCAGTCCACGCGAGCCTACTACGCGGCGGAGTCCGGTGCGCAGCTGGCCATGACCCTGCAGGATGAAGGGGAGGGTTGTGGTTTCGGATCCCGTACTTTTGATGGTTTCAGCAACGGTCTCAGGGACTGTGAGGCGGACGTCAAGTGTACTGACCTCAGCACACAGGAGAAGGTCTTCCGTATTGAGAGCCATGGGCAATGCGGCAGCGGAGCGGATGTGGCCAGCCGCACGGTGGAGGTATTGGCTCGATGAAGCGGCTAAGTGGAAGTCTGACACTGTTTTTCATTATTGCTTCCATTCTAACTGTTCGCACAGGTGGTGCTGCAGAGCAGGTGCTATCGGAACCGGGAGCTGGAACCCTGGTTGTGCCTGACAATGTTTCCGAGATCACCGTTGAGCTCTGGGGTGGTGGGGGGCGTGGTGGTAGCCGTCAACGTCCTGGAGCTGCTGGTGGTGGTGGCGGTGGTGGCTATGTCATCGAGACGTTCCAGGTAAACCCGGGGGAAACTTACGAGTACCAGGTTGGTTCTGGAAGTAGCAGTAGCGAAGCGGGTGAAAGCTCCTTTCTGAGGGGGCCTGCGGGGGATGTTGAAGCTTTTGGGGGCGAAAGTGTTCCGCTTGACGACGACGAAGGGGCTGTAGGTGGTTCCGGTGTTGGTGCTGAGGTCTATCAAGGCGGTACCGGAGGCTCAGGGGAAACAGGCGGATTTTTGGAGACGGACAGGCAAGCTGGGGGAGGTGGTGCTTCAGCTGGTCCAGCAGGGAATGGTGCTGATGGTCAAACCCCTGAAGGAGGGCTGGCGGGCCAGGATAGCGGCAGCGTTGGTGATGGCGCGGAAACCGAATTTGGAGATTATCAGTCCGGAAGCCCAGGTGAAGCTCCTGGAGGTGGAGGAGGTGGAGCTACCACATGCTTTTTATGTCCTGATATGGAAGGGGGTGCCGGTGCCGACGGCAAGATCCGGATAACTACGAACGGTGACCCGCTCAAAGCTTCCGCTGACATTGCCTACTGGTTTGATGGGGACTGGGAGGGGGCGGCCTCCGTTCCGGATCAGAGCGGGAACGGTAATACGGGCACCTCAAACGGAGCATCTTTCGTCAGCGCGGGGGAAGACGGCGCGATTCCCAATTCCCCGGGCACCTGTGGTTTTGCATCCATACCAGCCGACGGCAACATAACTGCCCAATCAGACGTCGCTAATAACAGTGACTCATTCAGCATGGGCTTCTGGGTGCGGATGGAGGAGGGGCAACAGACCAGCGACACGCCCAGTATTGTCGCAGTAGGCGATGTAACCGACTTCTATGCCGAAAGGGCTGAAGTGCTGGCGGATTTTCGCGGGGGAAGTCGGGATCTCGTCTTTGTCGTTCATACACGTCAGGGGCAGGGCCAGGGACAGGGCAGTATCCGGCAGCGCGAGTTGCGATGGACTCCGGATGCAGGCACTGAAACAGATCCTTTCTCAGGGAACTGGGTGCATGTTGCCGTAAGCCATGATCTTGAAACCAATGAGCTGGTTATGTATGTGAATGGCAATGAAGAGGTCATCAGGGAGGATTACGAAAGAGGACGTTCCGTTGTTGAAGCCGACTCTGCAATCCAGATTGGCGGTTTTTCCGATGGAACCGCCCCCGCGGCGTTTGATTTTGATGAGTTCCGCTATTCCGCCAGTGCGATCAGCAGTTCGCAGGCGGTGCGTCTGGCCAATGAAAGCAGAGCCTGCAACACAGGTCTGGCAGGTTTCGAGATCAATGCTTCATCCGTTGCCAGTGTGTGTGAACCATTGCCAATCCAGATCACCGCCATCAACAGCTCGGGGGCACAGGTTGCTGATTATACCGGGGCTGTCGATCTTTCAACCTCGTCCGGCAATGGCAACTGGTCGATTGCGGATGGGGAGGGCGGTCTGACTCCTTCCCCTGACAATGACAATAATGGTGCTGCACAGTACCAGTTTGTTGATGCGGATGAAGGTCAGGTGACGCTGGCTCTGGCGAACGAGTTGGCGGACCGGCTCACCGTCAGCGTTGTTGATAGTGGGGCCCAGGTAGGCACGACCTCGGATCCTATCCAGTTCCGGGAAAACATATTCCAGATCCAGTCTACGGATCCTCTCGGAACGGATTTTGTTGCTGGTCGTGATCATCAAGTTGAGATCGCCGCTTATGGACGTGGACAGGATCAGCAGTGCGGGCCGATTACTGCTTATGATGGTGCCGTGGCTCTGAAAGCATGGCTGGATCGTGCAGATCAGGATCCAGGTGGAGAGGCCCCCTCTCTGGATGGCAGTGGTGGCCTGCCAGACTCGGAGCCAGGATCCGGAAATGTTGATGTGGTGTTCAATGAGGGTATTGCGGAACTGCCATGGCAGGCCACGGATGTAGCTCAGTATTCATTGAATGTCCTGGATGACAGTTCCGGTATTGTTCAGGATGAAGAAGGGAACCCCTTGCCGGTGAGCGGGCAGGGGCCGGAATGGACTGTTCGCCCATTCGCGTTTCATGTCTCCGTCCCCGACAATCCAGGCGCTTCATCCCCCACCGGCGATGCATTTCAGGCTGCGGGGCGTCCGTTCGACGTCAGTGTGCGGGCGGTACAGTGGCAGGCAGCTGATGATGGCAATGATGATGGGGAGCCGGATGGTCATGAGACGCCGGATCCAACGAATCGGGCGGATCTTTCGGATAACGCGTCAACTGCTTCCTTTGGCGGCAGTAAACCCGTCGCGGAGTTGTCCTCTACCCTGGTTGCCGGACCGCCCAACCCAGCGGATCCGGGCTTGGCCGGTATGCCGGAGGTCGACGCGTTCACTGATGGGCAGGGCTCTGTTACGACCCAGTTTGATGAAGCGGGCAGTATTGCTGTGCAGGCATTACTGGATGGTGGCTATCTTGGTCGGTCGGTAATGGTTCGGGGCCGGTCGGGCTTCGTGGGTAGGTTCCACCCGGAAATGTTTGCTGTCGAGCCGTCAGACGGGGCTTTTGAGCCGACCTGCAATAACTTTGCGTACACTGGGCAGCCGCATGGCTATGATCCGGCTCAGGCACCGGAACTGACCATCACACCGAAAGCCTATCGGGCATCAGGGACCGCGCCTCAGGTCACCAATTATCGTGAAACATGGCAGTTGCTGGAGGCCGGGGATGTCTCGCGAATCTTCCCTGAAGAGGATGCTGACAATGGTCTCGACGTGTCGGTTGATCAAGCGCCTGAGGGAGACCTGACCCCTCTGGAAGATGGGAATATGCTCTATCAGTTCGTCGGTGATGAATTCATCTACATCCGGACTGAGGGCGCACGGATCGAGCCGTTCACGAGCAATCTCACTCTGGAGGTTGATGGTGTTGATGACGGTGATGCGCAGCTGATGGAGAGTCAGAACCCTGTCACTCTGGATCCCGCCGGTGTGGAGATCCGTTATGGCCGTATCAGTCTGGGCAGTGTTTACGGCCCGGAGAACGTGGACCTCATTATGCCGCTCAGGGCTGAGTATTGGGATGGTGAGCGCTTCAGGCTGAACACCGCTGACGAGAGTGACGTTCCTCCTGCGGAAAGCGGGGAAGGGTGTTTCCAGTACAGTCCCTGGAATGAGGAAGATGGAGGAGATATTCAGATCGCTTCGCAGGATGTGGCGGATAATGTTAGGTCAGGAGACTCTACAGCGGAGACGTACGGTCTTTCCGGTGGCCAACCCAAATCTGGTAATGAGATTCTTCTGCGCTCAGGGCGTGATCCGGTCGACCCTGACGACCGCCAGAGTGAGGTTGAGCTGCTCAATGTGCCTGACTGGCTGAAACCTTTCGACAGCGACGGCAATCTCCAGAACCCGAGCGCCACTGCTACCTTCGGCGTTTATCGGGGTCACGATCGCATCATCTACTGGCGGGAGGTCCAGTAGGAGCGGGGGTCAGTCTTCCTGTGGCGCCTCTTCGGCGTGCTCATCCATACCAAGTTCCTTGATCTTCCGCGTCAGCGTATTCCGCCCCCAGCCCAGAAGGTTCGCCGCATCCCGCCGCCGGCCGCCGGTGTGTTTGAGGGCGGTTTCGATCATCACGCGTTCGAATTCCGGTAACGCGGTATCCAGGATCGGGTGTTTCCCCTGTTTCAGTGCTCGGTCCGCCCAGTCGCGCAGCTGCTCCTGCCAGCTGCCGGCGTTGCTGCTTCCTTCCTCCTGCTCCAGCAGTTCCCGGGGCAGGTCGTTCACGTGGATCTCGCGGCCGGAGGCCATCACGGTCAGCCAGCGGCACACGTTCTCGAGCTGGCGCACGTTGCCGGGCCAAGGCAGGGTGCTGAGGTAGGTCTCGGTCTCTTCCTTGAGGATCTTGGGCTCGACATTCAGTTCATGTGCGGCCTGTTTGAGGAAGTGGCGCATCAGCAGCGGGATGTCCTCCCGCCGCTCGCTGAGCGTTGGCAGGTGAACGCGGATGACGTTGAGCCGGTGGAAAAGGTCCTCGCGGAAGCTGCCTTCGCGTACCCGTTCCTCCAGGTTCTGGTGGGTGGCGGCGATGATGCGCACGTCCGCTCGAACAGGTGTGGCGCCGCCGACGCGGTAGAATTCGCCGTCGGCCAGAACGCGGAGCAGGCGGGTCTGGGTGTCCGCCGGCATGTCACCGATCTCGTCCAGAAACAGGGTGCCACCGTTGGACTGCTCAAAGCGGCCCTGGCGGGCAGCGTTGGCGCCGGTGAAGGCGCCTTTCTCGTGGCCGAACAGCTCGGATTCGATCAGGTCCCGTGGAATGGCGGCCATATTCAGGGCCACGAAGGGGCCGCCTGAGCGCGGACTGTGGTTGTGCAGGGCGCGTGCGACCAGTTCCTTGCCTGTGCCGCTTTCCCCGTTGATCAGTACTGTGATGTTGGAGTGCGAAAGGCGCCCTATGGCCCGGAAAACTTCCTGCATGGCGGGGGCCTCACCGATGATCTCGGCATTCTCGCCGGCGTGTTCCGCCTCCCGCTCACGGGCGCTTGAGCGCTGCTCCCGGCCATGATCAATGGCGCGCTGGATGAGGGAGAGGGCCTCGTCCACGTCAAAGGGTTTGGGCAGGTATTCAAAAGCGCCAGTCTGATAGGAAGAGACCGCGCTGTCCAGATCCGAGTGGGCCGTCATGATGATGACCGGCACCATGGGGAAGCGTTCACTGATGGAGCGCAGCAGGGTGATGCCATCGATGCCGGGCATTCGGATATCGCTGATCACAGCATCCGGCTGGTCCTGCTCAAGCCGTTCCAGTATGCCTTCGCCGCTTTCAAAGCTGACCGTTTCAAGGTCGGCGCGGCTCAGTGCGCGCTCCAGCACCCAGCGGATGCTGCGGTCGTCGTCGATGATCCAGACAGTGGCGCTCATTCGGAGGCCTCCAGGGGAAGAAAGATGATGAATCGGGTGCAGCCGGGCTGGCTCTCACATTCCACCAGGCCCTGGTGCTGCCCCACGATGCTCTGGGTAATGGCCAGCCCGAGCCCGGTGCCATCGGGGCGGCCGCTGATCATGGGGTAGAAAATGTTCGGTTGAAGCTCGCGTGGAATGCCGGGCCCGTTGTCGATGATGTCCACCCGGCAGACCAGCCGGTGGCGCGTATGGCCGATGGTGAACTGGCGCAGGGCGCGGGTACGCATGGTGATCGTGGGCTCTGCATCCTCCGGCGGGTGCTTGGTAAGCACTTCCAGGGCATTGCGCGCAATGTTGAGGATGGCCTGGATCAGCTGCTCGCGGTCGCCCATGAACTCGGGGATACTGGGATCGTAGTCCCGCACAAGGCTGACCTGGCTGCCGCCTTCGGCTTCCAGCAGGGTACGCACATGTTCAACCACATCATGGATGTTGGTGGGGGCTGTCTCGATGGCCCGGTTCGGGCCCAGCATCCGATCCACCAGGGTGCGCAGCCGGTCCGCCTCCTCCA
Source organism: uncultured Halovibrio sp. (assembly GCF_913056445.1). Lineage (NCBI taxonomy): Bacteria > Pseudomonadati > Pseudomonadota > Gammaproteobacteria > Oceanospirillales > Halomonadaceae > Halovibrio > uncultured Halovibrio sp. Next base: position 77,606 of record NZ_CAJXMA010000004.1, on the reverse strand, counting down.
TGATCACCCGCGTGAAGTCGCGCAGTTCCGCGTTCTCCAGCTCACGTTCCAGCAGCTGGGCCGCCCCACGGATACCGCCCAGAGGGTTCTTGATCTCGTGGGCCATGCCCCGCACCAGGGTACGCGTGGTCTCCTGCTGGGTGAGGAGTTCCTCTTCCCGCGAGATGCGCTGGAGACGGTCCCGTTGCTGGATTTCCATCAGCAGCAGGGGGTCGTCCCCGGGGAACGGTGAGATGGAATAGTCCACGCAGATCAGCTGGCCACTGGGCAGCAGCAGTTCCGCTTCGCGCTTGGTGAAGGTATGGCCGGTGGCGGCAGTCTCGGTGAGCGTCTGCAGGGCCGCGTCCGGCTCCACGAAGATACTGGTCACCGGCAGGCCGCGGATGCGGTCGCCACTGGTCTGGAGCAGCATCTCGGCAGCTGGGTTCAGGTAGCGCGTGCGTTTGTCGTGATCGAGCACCAGAACCGCTGTCGCCAGATTGTCCAGGATGCGCTGGTGCATGGGTTCGGTCATAGGTCCCCTCCTGGGAACAGGCTCTGCAAGAATCAAACCAGCTTCTGGGTCGGTGTAAAAGCGCTGCTGGGCCGAATCAGTGCACGGTTGGAATCGCGTTCTGCCCCATGCTAATGCAGAAGGTTTTCGTGCGCACCAATACAGTGCATTGAAGCGGTCGCAGTCTGGACGCGGGCGGTGTCGCCAGGGGGGTCCCGGCGAGCCGGTCTTCAGTTCAGTTGCGAGGGGCGGTGCAGGGTGAATCGGGTGACATCGGAGGAGCTGATTGTCTCGCCGTTGGCGTTGACCACATGGATCACGATCTCGTGGGTACCCCGGTTCATGTTCTCCAGCGTGAAGCTGGTGCTGCGGCTCTGGCGGGTTCTCTCGCCATCCAGTTCGAGGGCAAAGCGGTGACCGGAACGCAGCGAGGGCTGGGACTGGATGCGTACCACGACCAGCCCATCGCCGCGCCAGAAAGCGCTGTCGTGTTCCGGCTGGGTGATCTCGATGGACTCGTAGCCCTGCTTGTCGTTGTTTCCGCCGTCGCCCTCGCGTTCGCTGTTGCGGCGTTCGCGCGCTGCGCCATCGGGCAGGCTGACCTCCGGCAAGGGCTCCAGTTCCATGGCTTCGCTGTCATCGCCGGCCGGCTCGTCCGAATAGGTTACGTTGCCGTTCTCGTCCACGTGCCGGTAGATCTCACCGGCCACGGTGCTGCTGCACAAGGGCAGGAGAAAGGCCAGGACCAGCGCTGTGAGGGCAATTGTTGATCGGAACACGGAGCCTCCGGATTCGGGACGGACGGATATCCTTTCCCGATTATTCAAGCACCGCGTTGCCAATGCAACAAAAAACCCGGCGCGGGTTGCCCCGGGCCGGGTTCTGACAGGTACTGGAGCCGTGTTTACACGGAGTAGTACATGTCGAATTCCACCGGATGGGTGGTCATGTTGTAGCGGGTTACATCCTCACGCTTGAGGTCGATGTAGCCCTGGATCATGTCTTCGGTGAAGACGCCGCCCTGGGTCAGGAACTCGTGGTCCGCTTCGAGAGCGTCCAGCGCTTCCTGGAAGGTCTCCGACACGGTCGGGATTTCCAGTGCCTCTTCCTTGGGCAGATCGTAGAGATCCTTGTCCATGGCTTCGCCGGGGTGGATCTTGTTCTGGATGCCGTCCAGGCCCGCCATGACCAGCGCGGAGAACGCCAGGTAAGGGTTGGCGGACGGGTCCGGGAAGCGCACCTCGATCCGGCGTGCCTTGGGGTTGTTGGTGTACGGGATCCGGATGGACGCGGAGCGGTTGCGCGCGGAGTAGGCGAGCATCACCGGCGCTTCGAAGCCTGGAACCAGGCGCTTGTAGGAGTTGGTGGACGCGTTGGTGAACGCGTTGATGGCCCTGGCATGCTTGATGATGCCGCCGATGTAGTAGAGGGCATTTTCGCTCAGGCCGGCGTAGCTGTCGCCGGAGAACATGTTCTTGCCGTCCTTGCTCAGCGACATGTTGACGTGCATGCCGGAGCCGTTGTCGCCGACCACCGGCTTGGGCATGAAGGTGGCGGTCTTGCCGAAGGCATGGGCCACGTTGTGCACGCAGTACTTGAGAATCTGCACCTCGTCCGCCTTGCGGGTCAGCGTATTCGGGCCAACGCCGATCTCGCACTGACCGGCGGTGCCGACTTCGTGGTGGTGCACCTCAATCTCAAGGTTCATGGATTCCATGGCGGCACACATGGCGCCACGCAGGTCGTGCAGGGAATCCACAGGGGGTACCGGGAAGTAGCCGCCCTTCACCTTGGGCCGGTGGCCGGTGTTGTTGCGCTCGAAGTCCTCACCGGAGACCCAGGCGGCTTCCTCGGAGTGGATTTCGTACATGGCGGAGTCCATGTCCACTTTCCACTTGGCGGAATCGAACACGAAGAACTCGGGCTCAGGGCCGAACAGGGCCGCATCCGCGATGCCCAGGGATTTCATGTAATCCTCGGTGCGCCGCGCCACGGAGCGCGGATCACGCTCATAGCCCTGCATGGTTGCCGGCTCAACGATGTCACAGGTGATGTTGAGGGTGGGCTCTTCCGCGAAAGGATCCAGGGTGACTGCGTCATCATCGGGCATCAGGATCATGTCGGACTCGTTGATGCCCTTCCAGCCATTGATGGAGGACCCATCGAAGGTGGCGCCGTCCGTGAAGAAGTCGTCATCGGCCCCGCTGGCAGGCATGGTGACATGCATTTCCTTGCCGCGGCTGTCGGTGAATCGCAGGTCGATCCACTTGATGTCGTGTTCCTGGATCAGCTTCAGTGTGTTCTTGGACATGTCAGAACTCCATCTGTGGTTCATTTGAGTAGAGCAGAGTGCTCGTGGCTCCGGCCCTGTGCACCGTGGTGGGGCCTTTCGCGTGCCTGACCACCCTTAAGCAAAAGGCTTGCCAATTACCGGATTTGCTCTTTTCTGGCCGCATAACAGGGCATTGGCGTCATCCTGGTGCGCTGACGTCGCTGCACGACGCACTATTACGGTGCACAAACGCGTGAGGCCGGTCCAATCTGGTGCGTTTTTGGACTGCAGCAGAGGCCCGTCGGAAAATGCCCCTGTTACTCGTTGCAGAAATGACCTCATGGAATAACTCGGTCTGTTCGTGTACAATCCGCGCCCTTGGTTCGGGGAAAGCCCGGATCGACCCTCATTTTCACCGCCCTTCATTCGAAATACCAGTGATTCAGAGGCCCTTTTCGTGATTGAGAATCTTCGCAACATCGCCATCATTGCACACGTTGACCATGGCAAGACCACGCTGGTCGACCAGCTGCTGCAGCAATCCGGGACCCTGGATCGCAAGTCATCGGACACTGACCGTATCATGGACTCCGATGATCAGGAGAAGGAGCGGGGCATCACCATCCTCTCCAAGAATACTGCGATCAACTGGGGCGAATACCGGATCAACATCGTCGACACGCCCGGCCACGCCGATTTCGGTGGCGAGGTGGAGCGGGTCATGTCCATGGTCGACTCGGTCCTGCTGCTGGTCGACGCCGTTGACGGCCCCATGCCCCAGACCCGCTTCGTGACCCAGAAGGCGTTCGCCAAGGGGCTTAACCCCATTGTTGTGGTGAACAAGGTGGACCGGGAAGGCGCCCGCCCGGACTGGGTGATCAACGAAGTCTTCGACCTGTTCGATGCACTGGGCGCCAACGAGGACCAGCTGGACTTCCCGATTGTCTACGCCTCCGCCCTCAACGGCATTGCCGGTGAGGATCCGGATGCCCTGGAAGACGACATGGATTCGCTGTTCAAGATGATCGTCAACCAGGTTCCGGCACCGAGCGTGGATCCGGACGCATCCCTGCAGATGCAGGTCTCCTCGCTGGACTACGACCCCTACGTGGGCGTGCTGGGCGTGGGCCGCATCAAGGGCGGCCAGATGAAGCCCGGCCAGCAGGTGGCCGTGATTAACCGCGAGGGGGAGCAGCGCAATGCCAAGCTGCTGGAAGTGAAAGGCTTCCTCGGCCTTAACCGCGTGAACGTGGATGAAGCCAACGCGGGCGATATTGTCTGTATCTCCGGCATCAGCAACCTTCGCATCTCGGATACGATCTGCAGCCGCGAAGCCCCCGAGGCGATGCCGGCGCTGACCGTGGACGAGCCGACCGTAAGCATGACGTTCCAGGTGAACGATTCGCCCTTCGCTGGCCAGGACGGCAAATACGTCACCAGCCGCCAGATCAAGGAGCGCCTTGAGCAGGAGCTGCTGCACAACGTGGCGCTGCGGGTCGAGCAGGGCGACGCAGCGGAAAAGTTCACGGTCTCAGGCCGTGGTGAGCTGCACCTGGCTGTTCTGATCGAGAACATGCGCCGTGAAGGCTTTGAGCTGGGCGTCTCACGCCCCGAAGTGGTGCAGCGTGAGAACAACGGCGCCAAGGAAGAGCCCTACGAGCAGGTCGTGGTCGACATCGAAGAGCAGCACCAGGGCTCGGTCATGGAAGAGATGGGCAACCGCCGCGCCGAGATGCAGAACATGGTGCCGGACGGCCGTGGGCGCGTGCGGATTGATTTCATCATGCCGGCGCGCGGGCTGATCGGTTTCCGCTCCCAGTTCCTGACCCTGACCCAGGGCTCGGGTATCCTGACCCACGTGTTTGACCACTGGGGTCCGGTCAAGGGTGGTATGGCCGAACACCGCCATAACGGTGCCATCGTTTCCATGGTCAAGGGCACTACCACAGCCTACTCTCTGTTTACGCTGCAGGACCGTGGCCGCCTGATGGTGGGCCCGGGCGCCGAGGTGTACGAGGGTATGGTTATCGGTATTCACGCGCGGGAGAATGACCTGACGGTGAATCCGACCAAGGGCAAGCAGCTCACCAACGTGCGTGCCGCTGGTACGGACGAGAACCTGGTGCTGACCCCGCCGATCGAGATGACCCTCGAGAACGCGCTTGAGTTCATCGATGACGATGAACTGGTGGAGGTTACGCCCAATAACCTGCGGGTCCGCAAGAAGCTGCTGACTGAAACGGATCGCAAGCGCGCCGGCAAGAAATAAGGTGGCTGAGCCTGCCCCGGGCGCCTAGACTTGGGGCATGCTGACCCTTTACCCGGAAATCGCCCCCTACGCCACCCATCGCCTGGACGTGGGGGATGGCCACAGTCTCTACCTGGAGGAGTCCGGGCATCCCGACGGGATCCCGGTGCTCGTGGTTCACGGCGGTCCGGGTGCGGGCAGTGATGGCACTGCCCGCCGTTTCTTTGATGCGGAGCGCTACCGCATCATCCTCTTCGATCAGCGCGGTTCCGGCCGCTCCACCCCGTTTGCTTCCGTAGAGCACAATACCACCGCCCATCTGCTTGAGGACATGGAGCGCATCCGCGCGTTCTTCGGCATTGAGCAGTGGCTTCTGTTTGGCGGTTCATGGGGGTCCACGCTCAGTCTGTTGTACGCCCAATCCCACCCGGAGCGGGTTCTGGGGCTGATCCTTCGGGGTATCTTTCTCTGCCGCGAGCGCGATATCAGCTGGTTCCTGCAGGACGGGGCCAGCCGGATCTTTCCGGATTACTGGGAGGATTTCATCGCCCTTATCCCGGAGAGTGAGCGGGATGACCTGATCCGTGCCTACCACCGGCTGCTGCACAGCGACAACGAGCTGGAGCGCCTGCAGGCCGCCCGCACCTGGGCGATCTGGGAGGGGCGCTGTGCCACCCTGCACCCGAACCCGGCAGCGGTGGAGCGTTTCGGGCACGCGCATCTGGCGCTCTCCCTCGCCCGTATCGAGTGTCACTACTTCCTCAACGGCGGTTTCATCGAGGAAAACCGGATCCTGGACAACCTGGATGCCATCCGCGATAAACCGGCCCGTATGGTTCACGGTCGCTACGACATGGTCTGCCCGCTGGAGAACGCTGTCACGCTGCACGATGCCTGGCCGGAAGCGGATCTTTCCATTATCCGTGACGCCGGACATGCGGCCTCGGAGCCCGCCATCGTCGATGCACTGATCCGGGCAACCGAAGCGATGAGTGATCGCTTCGGGCCGGATTTCGGCTTCCTATAGGGGGGGGCTAATCGTCAGACCGGCTCGCCATGGGATGGAACGAGCCGGTTGGGTTGGGTTAAAAGCTGAAGGACTTGCTGTAGACAGCTTGGATCAGCGTACTGCGGCGAGTGTCGTCGTCATTGTCTACATCAACAATTGTGCTGGCGGTGAAGGAGAGTTCATCGTTGAACTGGAACGAGAGGTCCAGGTGCGTCATGTCTTCTCCGAATCCGCCGTAACTGTTGCCCTGAGCTGCATCGTCAAAGCTGTGATGTCCAACGGTGGCACTGAATGCGTCGTAGCCGTAGCCGGCGGTGATATAGCTGTAACCCGGCAGGCCAGCCACTGTATCCACGTAGCCAAGGCTTGCGCCATAGGCTTCGACATTCAGATAGACTTCGGAGAAGTCACCGACGAGGTCCGGGGAGGTGGATTTGTCCTGGCTGGGGTAGATGTAGTTGATGGCACCAACATCCACCGATACGTCATCGGTAATGTCTGTGGCATAACCCGCATACAGATCGTATTCCTGACCCAGATTCGAGTCGCCGCTGGCGGCCCATACACCGGTATAGAGCCCGACGCCGCTGTCGAAATCGAGGCTGCCGGAAACGTGCGCGTTACCGCCGGTACTGAGGTCGACGCCGCGGAACAGATACATGTTGGAAATGCCGACGCTGGCGCTCAGGCTGGGATCGAACGCGGCGGCGGGTGACGCGGCGAACATTGCGCCAGCGCCCATGAATCCGGCAGCGATGCAGCTGAAAAGACGGGTACGTTGAGTCTGCATGATAATAGCCTCCGTTGGCTGTTTTGATTAATTCCGTTGCAGTGCAACTTGTCCCTACCACAGCAGCCGCTGTGCCTTTTTTTATAAAGTCCCTTAAAATCAGTCTCTAAAGAGGGTTAGGGGCGGTTGTCAGGAGGGTGGAGGCGCTTTGTGGGCTGGCCTTGGGGGCTGTTTTGGTGCAGGTGCACTCTGGTATGCGTCATTGCAGGGCGCTTTCTGGCACCATGAGTGGCTGCTGTTATCTGGACAGGAGGAGGTTGTTTGAAAGGGCTTATACAGCGTGTCAGCAGCGCCAGCGTCAGTATCGACGGAGAGGTCGTGGGAGAGGTCGGTTATGGTCTGCTCCTGTTTCTTGGGGTTCAGAAAACGGATGGGGCGGCCGAGCAGAAACGGATGCTGGAGCGCGTGCTTGAGTACCGTGTGTTTCCTGATGAACAGGGGCGTATGAACCGGAGCCTACGCGATTGCGGCGGTGACCTGCTGGTGGTGCCCCAGTTCACTCTGGCGGCGGATACCAGCAAGGGCAGCCGGCCCTCCTTTTCGTCCGCGGCCCGGCCCGAGCGCGGCGAACACTGGTTCAATGCGTTTGTGGAGGCAGCCCGCCAGGAGGTGGACGTGGCACCGCCCGGGATCGGGCATCTGGCCACCGGCCGTTTTGGTGCGGACATGCAGGTACAGCTGGTCAATGACGGGCCGGTAACGTTTCTGTTGAGCGTGTAGCGTTGAGGTTTCTTTAGCCGGTGGGGCCTCAGTGGTATTCTGCCGGCTCTGATAACACTAGGGGGTTCCATGAAGCGGAAAGGAATTGTTCTGGCACTGGCCGCGCTGGCGGCTGGTGGCGTACAGGCCCAGGATTCGGGCCGCAGCGGCGACAGTGAACTGACACTGGCGGAGGTGGACGCACTGACGCACCGGCTGGACATGATGCCGGAGATCTACGGCCAGCTTGGGCTGGTGATGGAGCACCGCGATACGGACGATACACCGGTAAGTCGCAGCCGGGGGACGGTTGGCAGCGAAACTGCCTTCCGCGACAGCAACTCCTGGATCGGCCTGCGCAACCGCACCGAGCTCATGCCGGGTACCGAGGGTTTCTTCCGTGCTGAGTGGCGCTCTATTCCCACCCGCGCCGATGAAGACCGGAACCGGATGTTCGATGAGCATGTCGAGTACGCCTACATCGGCCTTGAGGGTGACTTTGGCCGCATCTGGGGTGGCGTGGACGATACCGTGTATGAACAGCAGCTCGACCACGTTGCCAATTTCTTTGAAGGCGAATTCCGCCATGAGGACGGTGGGCGTGATACAAGGCGCCATCCGCTGGGCCCCTACACCACGGGCCGTGACCGTCTGGTGCAGTACACCACACCCTCCTGGGGCGACCTCCGGCTGCATGCCGCGGTTCAGCTGAACGAGGATGGTAGTCCCGAAGTCGGAAACGACCAGGAGAAGGAAAGCCGTCCCTATCAGGCCGTACTGAGCTATACTCCTGGCAACTGGGAATGGGCGCTGGGTATGGATTCCAATGACGGCGGCGACGTGCTCGGGGCAAACCCCTCCGAACGGGAACGGCTTCAGGCAGGCAACGAGAATACCTACGGCGGCCGCATGACCTATGAGGGTGAACGCTGGCACTTCACCGCCCAGTATCAGCACCGTAAGGACATCGCCAGCGTGGCGGCCCTGCTGACCAGCTACCGCATCGGCCCCAACCGGTTCTCGGTTTCCTGGGAAAGGGAGCGTGATGAACTTGCACAGCAGGTTTCCGGTGGTGACCTGGATAGCGAAACCACCAACGCCTACACGGCCCAGGTCATGCACGATCTGACCGAGTCCATGGCGGTGTACGTGGAAGGCTACAAAGCCAGTTCGAATGAGCAGACGCCGGACCGATTCGATCTGATGGTCGGCGCCCGTTACCGGTTCTGATCCATGAGCGAGACCGAGCTCAAACTCAGCATGACCCCCGCCAACCTTGACCGGGCCGGGGGCTGGCTGAGTACCAGGGGCGCCGTGGAGCAGGGCGAGCCCCTGACGCTCCTCAGCCGTTACTATGACACCCCGGAGGGAGCCCTGAACGCGGAACGGGTGGCTCTGCGCGTGCGCGCCACCGGGAGTGGCTACATCCAGACCCTGAAAACCCGCGGTCACCTCCAGGGGGCGGCCTTGGCGCGCCAGGAATGGGAGTGGGAAAGACCGGAAGCTTCCCTGGACCTGGCGCTTTTGGCTGACACCCCCATGGCGGATCACCCGGCCCTGAGCCACCTGGCACCCGTCTTTGACACGGACTTCCAGCGTCGCGTCCTTATGCTTGACTGGTCCGAGCAGGGGCAGTGGGCACGCATCGAATGCGCGCTGGACAATGGAGTGATCCGTGCCAGCGGGCAGGAGCAGCCGCTCTGTGAACTCGAGCTGGAACTGGTGGAGGGCGATGCCGGCATTCTCTCGCGGGTTGCAACCGCGCTGACAGCGAGCGTGCCGGCACTGCTCAACAGCATCAGCAAGGCTGAGCAGGGCTATCATCTGGCCGGGGTGGGCGCATCGGGAGAGGCTGGGTCCGGGGCCAGTCCCCAGGTGTGGCTGGATGCCCTGTGCCGCTTCTGGCTGGGGGATGATCCGGCTGGCTGGGAGCATTTTCTTCAGTTGCATCGACAACTGTCCGGTTCTGCAGAGGCAGCCGGGGCCGGGGAGGCCTACACTCAGGTCACAGCGGAGCTCGAATCCGCTGCGGCACAATGCATGTCGCCCCGCGAGGCCCTGACCACCATGCGCGGGCTGGCGCCGCTGCAGCTGGCACTGCTTGTCTGAACGGCATCAACCGGCGAGCTGATGGCACACCGACAGGAAGGTAACCACCATGATGGACCCTCTGGATGACGGGGAACTGGCACCGTTGCCTGACGCCCTCCGGGAGAAGGCGGCTGAAGGCTGGCGCAGTCTCATGGATGTGGAATCCGCCGCGAGCCAGGCGCATTTCGAGGCCCATCGCGAGGGCATCATCCAGGCCATTGCCCGCAGTGACTTCCTGTTCGAGCAGTTGCGGCGCCACCCCGATGTGCTGGAGCCGCTGTTCGAGTCAGAGCTGCTGACGCGCCCCTGGTGCCCGGGTGAGATCCAGGAGGACTGGCAGGCGCAGCAGCCGCATATCCAGGCGGAGGCGGAACTCCAGAAGGCCCTGCGGACCTTCCGGCGACGCTGGATGTTCCGGATCGTATGGCGCGATCTGCTGGGCGAAGCGGATCTCGAGGAAACCATGGGCGCCATGACCGAGCTGGCCGACGCCTGTATCGATGGCGCGGTTTCATGGCTCTACGCGGATGCCTGCCGCGAGTGGGGCACCCCCATGGGCGCGGATCCGGTTACAGGGAAGCACGTCGCCCAGCCCCTGCTGGTGATCGGCATGGGCAAGCTGGGTGCCGGGGAACTCAATCTCTCCTCGGACATCGATCTGATCTTCGCCTACCCGAGCAGTGGTGAAACCGAAGGCGCACGGCGCAGTGTCGACAATCAGGTCTTTTTCAGCCGCCTGGGTCAGAGGCTGATCCGCGCGCTGGATCAGCCCACCGCCGACGGTTTCGTCTTCCGTGTGGACATGCGGCTGCGCCCGAACGGCGAGAGTGGCCCCCTGGCCATGAGCTTTGGTGCCCTGGAGACGTACTACCAGAACCAGGGCCGGGAATGGGAACGCTATGCGCTGATCAAGGCACGGGTGGTCAGTGGGCCCAGGGAGCATGCCAGCCACCTTCAGCAGCTGCTGCACCCGTTTATCTACCGGCGCTACATTGATTTCTCCGCCTTCGAGTCGCTGCGGGAGATGAAAAAGCTCATCCAGCGCGAGGTTCGCCGGCGCTCACTGGAGAGCAACATCAAGCTGGGAGCCGGTGGCATCCGGGAGATTGAGTTTGTGGCCCAGGCGTTCCAGCTGATCCGCGGTGGCCGTGAGCCGGTCCTCCAGGAGCGCCGTCTCCGCGAAGTGCTGTCTGCCCTTGGGAGTATGGAGCTGTTGCCGGATGAGGTGGTTGCGGATCTGGACAGCGCCTATGTCCTGCTCCGGGATACCGAGCACGCCCTCCAGGGCATTGCCGACCAGCAGACCCAGACTCTGCCTTCGGATGCGGTGGGCCGGGCGCGGGTGGCGCTGATCATGGGGTACGGGGACTGGGACAGCCTTGCCGGTGACCTGCAGGCACACCGGGAACGGGTCAACGCGCATTTCGCGGACATCATCGCTCTGGAAGAGGACGAGGGAGAGGATGACGGTGGCCAGGATGGCTGGGAAGAGATCTGGGCCGGTTCGCTGGGGGAGGAGACGGCCAGCCAGTGGCTGGAAAGGGCCGGGTTCGAGTCGGCCACTGAGTCACTGGAACGGCTGAAATCCCTGCGGGAAGGCCGGGTTGTCACCACTCTCCAGAGTGAGGGGCGGCGTCGCCTGGACCGCTTCCTGCCACGGCTTCTGGCTGCACTGGCGGAGGAGGACGCCCCGTCCGCCACTTTGGAGCGTGTGCTTCCGCTGGTGGAAGCGGTTCTGCGCCGCAGCGCCTATCTGCTGCTGCTTACGGAGAATCCGGGGGCATTGCGGGAACTGGTACGCCTGTGCGCGGCCAGCCCCTGGATTGCGGACCAGCTGGCGGAGACGCCGCTGCTGCTGGATGAACTGCTCAACGCTGAAAGCCTCTATACGCCGCCTGACCGGGATCAGCTGCAGGCGGACCTGAACCAGCAGATGCTGCGGATTCCGCTGGACGATCTGGAAGAACAGATGGAGGCGCTGCGCCACTTCCGCAAGGCCCATGTGCTGCGCGTGGCTGCCTCCGAGATCCGTGGCACACTGCCGTTGATGAAGGTCAGCGACTATCTGACCTGGATTGCCGAGGCCGTTCTGGAGCATGTGGTGGTGCTGGCCTGGCACCATCTGACCCAGCGCTACGGCACGCCCACGGATGATCAGGGGGAGCCCATTGAGATGGACTTCGCGATCATCGGCTATGGCAAGTTCGGCGGTATCGAGCTGGGCTACACCTCGGATCTGGACCTGGTGTTCGTGCACGACAGTGATCCGCAGAATGTGACCGATGGCGATAAATCCATTGATAACGCGGTCTTCTATGCGCGCCTCGGTCAACGGGTGGTGCACATCCTCCAGGCGCAGACACCCTCCGGCCAGCTCTACGAAGTGGATATGCGGCTGCGGCCCTCGGGCAACTCAGGGTTGCTGGTCTCCACGCTGGATGCGTTCCGTACCTACCAGGAGCGCGATGCCTGGACCTGGGAGCATCAGGCCCTGGTCCGGGCGCGCTGGGTGGCCGGGAGCCAGGTTTCCGGCGAAGGGTTTGCGCGGATCCGCCATGATATCCTGGCAAATGAGCGCGACCCCGAGGCTCTGCGCCAGGAGGTGGTTGCCATGCGCCAGCGCATGCGTGATGCCCATGCCTCCGGGGATCCCGGCATATTCCACGTCAAGCAGGATCCGGGAGGGATCATCGACATCGAGTTCATGGTCCAGTACCTCATCCTGGCCTGGGCTCACCGGTACCCGGCCATCACCCACCAGTCGGACAACATCCGCCAGATGGAATCCCTTGGCGAGGCCGGTGTTCTGGATACTGCCATGGCTGAGCGCCTGCGGGATGTGTTCATTACCATGCGCTCGACTGTGCACCGGCGTGCGCTGCAGCGCCTCAACAGCGAGGTTTCGGCGGACCAGTTCGAGGCGGAGAGGCGCTACGTCATGGAGTGCTGGCAGACCCTGATGCATCCTCCTGCCGTTTAGGGGCTGTCCGTCCGTGCGCTCTCCGGTTCTCATGGAGGGCCCGTTTCCTGCTAGAATCCCGGGTTTGATGCTCTGGCCGAAAATACAGACGAGAGGAGTTGGCGGCAATGTCGATGGCGGATCGTGATGGTCTTATCTGGCTTGACGGGGAACTGGTGCCCTGGCGTGATGCCAAAGTGCATGTGCTGACCCATACCCTTCACTACGGCATGGGCTGCTTTGAGGGGGTGCGTGCCTACAGCACGGATGAGGGACCGGCGATCTTCCGTCTCCAGGACCACACCCAGCGCCTGTTCAACTCCGCGCACATCCTCAACATGAAGATGCCTTACGATCAGGAGACCCTCAACGACGCCCAGCGTCTGGTGATCCGTGAGAACGGTCTGGCCTCTGCCTACATCCGGCCCATGGTTTTCCTGGGGTCCGAGGGCATGGGGCTGCGTGCGGACAATCTCCAGGTGCACGTCATGATCGCCGCCTGGGAGTGGCCCTCGTACATGGCGCCGGAGGCACGGGAACAGGGCATCCGTATCCGCACCTCGTCCTACACGCGTCATCACGTGAACATCACCATGTGCAAGGCCAAGGCCAATGGCAACTACATCAACTCCATGCTGGCGCTCAATGAGGCCATGAGCTGCGGCTATGATGAAGCCCTGCTGCTGGACAACGAAGGTTACGTTGCGGAGGGGACTGGAGAGAACCTGTTCATCGTCCGCAATGGCGAACTGCATACGCCGGAGCTGACTTCCTGCCTGGATGGCATCACCCGGCGGAGCATTCTCGAATTCGCCCGTGAACTGGACATCCCCGTGAGAGAGCGTCGGATCACCCGCGACGAGATCTACATCGCGGACGAAGCGTTCTTTACCGGCACGGCTGCCGAGGTGCTGCCCATCCGCGAGCTGGACAACCGCACCATTGGCAAAGGCAGCCGTGGCCCCATTACCGAGCAGTTCCAGCAGATGTACTTTGACGCCGTGGAAGGGCGCCGGGAGCGGAACAGGGACTGGCTGACCGTCGCCACCTGAGCCCGGGAACGCCTGCATATGGCACGCTGGCTCTATTCACTTCTGCTGACGCTGCTGCTACCCGGCATTCTGGCGTTCCTGTGGTACCGGGGTCTTAAGGACAGACGGTACCGCGAGCGCTGGCCGGAGCGGCTGGGTTACGGGCCGGTTCCCGAAAATGCCGGCATCCTCTGGATCCACGCCGCATCCGTAGGCGAGGTGATCGCGGCTGCTCCCATGGTCAGGGCCCTCCGTGAACAGGCGCCGGACCGACAGATACTGGTCACCACCATGACACCCACAGGCGCCGAGAGGGTTCGTGCCGCCTTCGGGGATCAGGTGATGCACGCCTATATTCCACTGGACCTTCCTTGGATGGTGAATGCCTTCATCCGGCGCGTGAAGCCGTCGGGACTGGTCATCATGGAAACCGAAGTATGGCCCAACCTGGTGAATGCCTGTGCCCGCAGGGGGATTCCGGTGATCCTTGCGAATGCCCGGCTCTCGGAGAAATCCGCCTCGGGGTATGCCCGTGTGGCACCGCTGACGCTGCCGGCTTTCCGTTCCCTTGACTGGATTGCCGCCCAGTCGGATGCGGACGCGCAACGTTTCCGCGCCATGGGCGTGCGCTCGCAACAGCTTTCGGTAACAGGCTCGATCAAGTATGACCTGCGGATTCCGGAAGCGGTGCGCGATGAGGCGGCTGCACTCAGGGAGAGTTTCGGAGAAGGGCGGCCCGTATGGATCGCCGCCAGTACCCATGACGGCGAGGATGAGCCTGTCTTGGCCGCGCATCGCCGCCTGCTGGAACGTTACCCGCGGGCACTGCTGGTGCTGGTGCCACGCCACCCCGAGCGCTTTGATGCAGTGGCACGGCTCACTGAGCAGCAGGGCCTGACCCTGGCGCGTCGGACAGCGGCTGACGATCCCGCCTCTGCTCAGGTTTACCTTGCGGACACCATGGGTGAGCTCCTGATGCTCTTCGGGTGTGCGGATATCGCCTTTATCGGCGGGTCGCTCATTGAGCGTGGCGGGCACAACCCGTTGGAGGGGGCGGCCTGGTCGCTGCCGGTGCTGACCGGGCCGAATGTGTTCAACTTCGTCAGTGTGTTTGAGCGCCTCGCGGACGAGCAGGCCGTGCGGTTTGTGGATGGCACCGATGCGCTGGCCGCGGTGCTGGAGGAGCTTGTGGGGGCAGCGTCGGAACGGGAGGCGCTGGGCCAGCGTGGCCGGGCCGTGGTGGATGCCAACCAGGGCGCGGTGGCGCGCCTGGTGGAGGGTGTCCTCAGGCGGCTGCCCGATTACTGATCCGGGGTCTGGTCCCCGTTGTCCTGCCGTTCCTCGCGGGTTACCTGTCTTGCCAGACGTTCAATGCCCGGAGCTGTCGCGCTCAGCCAGCGGTCAAGGCCTTGCAGATCCTGGGGGCTCAGCGTTCCGGCTACCTGCTTCAGGCGCAGTGTGTTGAGCACGTAGTCGTAGCGGGCATTGGCGTAGTCCCTCAGAGCAACGTAGTAGTTCTGCTCAGCATCCAGTACTTCAACGATGTTCCTTGTACCCACCTCGTAGCCGGCACGCGTGGCGTCCAGCGCGCTGCGCCTTGAAACAATGGTCTGGCGCTGGGCATTGATGGTCTGGATGTTGGTGGTGATCCGGCGGAACAGGGAACGGGCGTCAAGGCGGACATTGCGGCGCACCGTGTCCAGGTTGCGTTGGGCCTGCTCGCTTTCCGCCCGAACCCGCCGGACACCGGCCTGGGTGCCACCACCACTATAAAGAGGAATGTTCAGGGACAGTCCGACGGTGGTATCGGTGCGCGGATACTCGTCCATGGGATTGGTCGGTATGGGTGCCCCCGGCGCCCCCGTGGCCGGGAGGTCAAAGTCATTATCCTGGTGCTGACGCTGGACCCGGGCGAACAGGTCCAGTGTGGGCAGGTGTTCGGAGCGTGCTGCGCTGAGCTGCTCGCGGGTGGCGTCCACGGTAAGCTGTTGTGCCTTCAGCTCCCAGTTCTGCTCCAGTGCGGTCTGGGCCCAGGCCTTGGGGTTGGCCGGTTCCGGGCTGCTGATCGGGAAGTCGGTTTCTAGCCGTTCGAGGGTCTCCGGGAACTGGCCGGTCAGTCGCGCAAGGCTCTCGCGTTCGATGTCCAGCTGGCTCTGGGCAGCGATCCGCTGCGAGCGGCTTGCGTCGTAGCCTGCGCGAGCTTCCTCCACTTCAGTGGTGGCTACCAGCCCCACGTCATAGCGCTCTTTCGCTTGCTCCCACTGGCGCCGCAGGGCCGCTTCCTGAGCCTGAGCGGTGTCCAGTTCGTCTTTGGCGCGCAGCACATTGAAGTACTGTTCCGCTACTTTCAGCATCAGCCCCTGTTCAGCGCGGGAGAGTTCCGCCGCCGCAACCTTGCTCTGCTTCTGGCTGGCCTGGAAACCATACCAGGCGTTGGCCCGGAACAGGGGCTGGCTGAGCTGGAGGCCATACTCATGGTTGGTGACGTGGCCATCCACAGTGTTGAGCTCGGTATAGGTGGATTCTCCGAAGGCGTCCAGCTGGGGCAGAAGCGGCGCTCTGGACTCAGCCACAGCTGCCTCACGGGCTTGTCGGGCTGCCCTGGCCGCCGCCAGTTCTGAATCATAGGAAAGGGCCTTGCGGTAGACGTCCATCAGCCCCTCGCCGTGAGCCTGGGTAACGGGGAGCAGCAGGGCCGCAATCAGTGCGGGAAGAGCGCGCGCTTTCATTGGATCCCTCAAGCGTTGATCAAGGATGGCCGTGACCGGCGGTCACCATTATGGACAAGTTCCGGGGCAATCTCTAGACTCGAATGGACTGTCTTGACGGGGTGCCGGACCCGGGGTTGGCGTTTGCCGCCGCGACCGGCTGAGATTGCGAATGCAGAACCCGCAGACCTGATCCGGCTAGCACCGGCGTAGGGATCGAGACAGGCGGGTGCTGACTGTACCGCCTCCTTGTTTGCCACTACTGACGTCATGTCTGCCTCTGCGTTCTCCCGTCCGTTCGATCACCAACGGAGGAGAACCACCATGAACCCATCCAATGAGCTCCTGAGCGAGAACGAGCGCGTCAACGACGCCACCATCGACCAACTGCCTGCGTCGCATAAAGTGTACGTGTCGGGCAGTCGTCCGGATCTGAACGTGCCCATGCGCGAGATCCAGCTGAGTCCCACAGACACGGCCGAGGGCCCGGAAGCCAACGAGCCGTTGCGGGTCTACGACACATCCGGCCCCTATACGGATCCCGCTGCTGCCATCGACCTCCGTGAGGGCCTCGCGCCTTTGCGCGCCGGCTGGATCGATGAACGGGGTGATACGCAGCGCCTGCCCGAGTTCAGTTCCGAAACCACTCGCCAGCGGCTGCGTGACCCACGACGGGACGCCTTCCGCTTCGGCCGGCCGCCCAAGCCCAGGGTGGCCAGCGCGGGCGGCAACGTGAGCCAGATGCACTACGCGCGGAAGGGCATGGTCACCCCCGAGATGGAATTCATCGCCATCCGCGAGGGCGTCGATCCCGAGTTCGTGCGTGATGAAGTGGCGCGTGGACGTGCCATCATCCCCAACAACATCAACCACCCGGAATCCGAGCCCATGATCATCGGGCGCAACTTCCTGGTGAAGGTCAACGCCAACATCGGCAACTCGGCGGTGACTTCCTCGATCGAGGAAGAGGTGGGCAAGCTGACCTGGGCGATCCGCTGGGGGGCGGATACCATCATGGATCTGTCGACCGGTAAGGACATCCACGAGACCCGGGAATGGCTGCTCCGCAACTCACCGGTGCCTGTGGGCACGGTACCCATCTACCAGGCACTGGAGAAGGTGGATGGTACGGCCGAGGACCTGACCTGGGAGCTGTTCCGGGATACCCTCATCGAACAGGCCGAACAGGGCGTGGACTACTTTACCATTCATGCCGGGGTGCGCCTGCACCATGTGCCCATGACGGCGGAACGGACCACGGGTATCGTCTCGCGCGGTGGGTCCATCATGGCCAAGTGGTGCCTGTCCCGGCACGAAGAGAGCTTCCTCTATACGCATTTCTCTGAGATCTGCGAGATCATGAAGGCCTATGACGTTGCCTTCTCCCTGGGCGACGGGCTGCGCCCCGGCTCCATTGCCGATGCCAACGACCGGGCGCAGTTCGCGGAGCTGGAGACACTGGGCGAGCTCACGAAGATCGCCTGGGAGCATGATGTCCAGTGCATGATCGAGGGACCTGGTCATGTGCCGATGCACCTGATCAAGGAAAACATGGAGCGTCAGCTTGAGTGCTGTGACGAGGCGCCGTTCTACACGCTGGGGCCGCTGACAACCGACATCGCGCCGGGCTATGATCACATTACCTCCGGGATTGGCGCTGCCATGATCGGCTGGTATGGTTGCGCCATGCTCTGCTACGTGACGCCGAAGGAGCATCTGGGCCTGCCCAACCGCGAGGACGTGAAAGAAGGGCTGATGGCCTACCGGATTGCGGCGCACGCGGCGGACCTGGCCAAGGGCCACCCCGGAGCCCAGCGGCGGGATGACGCGCTTTCCAGGGCGCGCTTCGAGTTCCGCTGGGAAGACCAGTTCAACCTCGGACTGGATCCCGAACGGGCCCGAGCCTATCACGATGAGACCCTGCCCAAGGATTCGGCGAAGGTGGCGCACTTCTGCTCCATGTGCGGGCCGAAGTTCTGTTCCATGAAGATCTCCCAGGAGGTGCGTGACTACGCGCGGGAGCATGGTCTGAACGATGAAGCGGCGCTGCGGGAAGGGCTGGCGGACAAGTCCGCCGAGTTCCGCGAACAGGGAGGGGATCTGTACCACGAAGTCTGAGACCGATGAGGCCCTGATGGGAGAGCTGGACAGCACCTTTGACCACGATGACGTGACCATTGAGTCCGATGAGGCGCTCTATCAGGGTTTCTTCCAGCTTCGTGGGTTGCGGTTCCGGCACCGCCTTTTCGGAGGCGGCTGGAGCCCTGCCATGCATCGCGAGATCTTCTGGCGTGAGAACTGCACCTGTGTGCTGCCCTATGACCCCTGGCGGGACGAAGTGGTGCTTCTGGAGCAGTTCCGCGCCGGCGCCCTGGGGCGTGAGGCCTCGCCCTGGCTGCTGGAGGTGGTCGCCGGCATCAACGAATCCGGTGATGACGGTGAGACCACCGCCCGCAGGGAAGCCGAGGAGGAAGCGGGGCTGACCCTGGGGCGTGTCGAGAAGATCTGTGACTATCTGGTCTCACCTGGCGGTACCAATGAACTTGTGCACCTCTATGGCGGCTGTGTGGATGCGGCCGGTGCAGGTGGTATCCATGGCCTTGAGCATGAGAACGAGGACATCCGCGTGCAGCCTCTTGCCTTTGAAATCGCCATGGAGGGCCTGCGTGACGGCCGGATCTGGAACGCACCAGCCATCATGGCCCTGCAGTGGCTGGCTCTGAACCGTGAGCGGTTGCGGGATGAGTGGAGGGCCGGGTGATGGTGCAGCGGTATGTGCCGGACCTGACCCGCTTCGCGGCGGTCTGCGAGGCCAACTACCATCGCCTGGGCCATCTTGAGCGCCTCGGGCCCGATGCGGACTCTGATGTGTTCTTCCAGTTGCATGACGGTGGTCGGCATCTGGGAGACGTGCATCTGTGCCGTCTGGAGAAGGCGCGCTTCACCGAGACCTGGTACCTGGAACAGGTGGCGAACAACGGGCGCTGGCTCAATAACCCCCGCATGACGGTGCGTGCCTATCACGATGTGGGGATGCTGGAAGTGATGAGCTGTTTCCGGCATGGGCGCATCCGCGCTGTGAATCCCTACCCCAATGCGCGAATGCATCTTCCGGATGAGAAGCTGCAGATCAATCTGTTCCTGGCGGACTGGCTGGATTTTTGCCTCAGGTTCGGGCAGGCGGCCGACCTGGATTCGGTCTGGAGCCTGGAATCCTGAACCCGTGATGACGTTCCCTAAATCCGTTGGGCAATAACGCATAAGCCCGCTATATTGAAGGGCATAGCGACGAAGGGAGCCCATAGCCACCATGGACGCCTCAGCCGAGCCCCTGCATGTGCTGCAGATTACGGACCCCCACCTGATGGGGGACCCGGAAGGGCGCCTGCTCGGGATCAATACGCGCCAGACACTGGAGGCAGTGCTCGCGCATGTCCGCGTCCATTACGGTCAACCGGATCTGGTTCTGGCAACCGGAGATATCTCCCAGGATGGCAGTGACGACTCCTATCACTATTTCCGGGAGCAGACCGCTTTCTTTGAGGGGCCTGTCTTCTGGGCAGCGGGCAATCACGATGTGCTGCCGGCAATGGAGCGGGCCATCAGGGGAACCCGATCGGCAGAGCGGCGTTACCGGAGCCATGGGTGGCAGCTGATCTGCCTGGACTCCTCGGTGCCGGACCAGGTGCACGGGTGCCTGGGGGAGAAGGAACTGGCGTATCTGGATGCCTGCCTGAAGGAGCACCCCGGGGATCATGCGCTGGTGTGCCTGCATCACCATCCGATCCGTATCGGTGCCGAATGGATGAATGCCATTGGCCTGCAGGATCACGAAGCCCTCTTCGAGGTGCTGGCGCGCCACGAGCAGGTGCGGGGACTTCTCTGGGGGCATATCCACCAGTCCCTGGACCAGGAGACCGGCGGCTGGCGGATGCTGGCCGGCCCCTCCACCTGCGTGCAGTTTCTGCCGGATTCAGAGTCCTTTGCGGTTGATGCCGTGCCGCCGGGTTACCGCTGGCTCGCGCTCTATCCGGACGGGCGCATCCGCTCCGGCGTGGAACGCATTGCCGATGATGACTACGGACTGGAGCTCGACAGCGTTGGCTACTGATGACCCTGACCTGATCTATCTTCATGGGTTCCGTAGTGCGCCGGCCTCCGAAAAGGCAAGGGAGCTGGATGCCTGGCTGCATGAATCCGGCTACCGGGGGCAGTGGTTCATTCCCCAGTTGGCAACCACGCCTGCCGGCGTGGAGGCGCAGCTCGCCGGGCTCATCGAAGAGGCGCCGGGTTCCGGGCCCGGCCTGATCGGCAGCTCCCTGGGCGGGTTCTTCGCGATGGTGATGGCGGAGCGCTATGGTCTGCCGGCGGTCCTGATCAATCCCGCCGCGCATCCCTACCGCCTGATGGAGGAGTCACTCGGCGAGCACACCAACCTCTATACCGGGGAGAGCTTCCACGTTACGGAGGAGCACGTGCATCAGCTTAAGGCCATGGATCCGGGGGTTCTGTCACACCCTGAGCGCCTCATGGTTCTTCTGGAAACCGGCGATGAAACACTGGACTACCGGCAGGCTGCCGAAAGGTTCACCGCCAGCAAGCTGGTTGTGCACGAAGGTGGTAACCACCGCTACACGCGGTTCCGCCAGGAGCTGCCGATGATG
Source organism: uncultured Halovibrio sp. (assembly GCF_913056445.1). NCBI lineage: Bacteria > Pseudomonadati > Pseudomonadota > Gammaproteobacteria > Oceanospirillales > Halomonadaceae > Halovibrio > uncultured Halovibrio sp. The sequence continues at coordinate 56,642 of NZ_CAJXMA010000004.1, read as the reverse complement.
ATGGACTTTCTGCGGCGCGGGGTCAGTCCTCAGTAACCGCCGTGGACCGTGATCCCCATATCACGGAAGTTCTGAGCCATTTCCTCCAGGTCGTACTGGGTCAGGCCGGTGTGGATGAGTACATCCTGCTCCAGGCGCCGCCATTCATAATCCTCTTCCTGCTGGCCCAGGATCGAGAAGTTACCGCAGATGTGCTCAGCGATTTTGAGCGTGGCCAGCAGTGTCTTGCGTTCCTGGGCCCGGGTGCCCGTCTGGGCAAAGACCTGCTGAACGTTGTGGTGTTCGGCGATGACCTCGCAGAGGTGGCGCGGCAGGTTCCAGGATTTGGCCACGTAATAGCCGACGACCGCATGGTTGGTGTTCAGCATCCGGTTCTCAACGTCGATCAGGCGCGGTTCGTCACGCGCGTAGCTCTCCATCATGACATCGTCGTAGTCCGGGAAGCGCTCCATCATCAGTGGAATACCGGCGTTGTGGAAAAGTCCCATCGCATAGGATTCATCGGGGTTCTTGGCGCCGATGGCGCGCGCCACATGGGCCGAAACCTGGGCGATGTCCGTGGCGGTGTCCCAGAACCGGGTCATGGCACGGATCGCCTGATCCGACATCTCGCCCTTGATGCTCAGGCCGTTGATGATGTTGATGACCGTGGTGGGGCCGAGCAGCGCGACTGCCTGTTCAATGGATGAGATCTGGTTGCTGTGCTGCAGGAAGGGCGAGTTGACGAACTTGAGCATCATTCCGGACAGGGAGACATCCTGCCGGATGAGTTTGGCGATCTGTTCGATGTCCGGATCCGGCATCGCCTGCTCCATCTGGAGGTCCACCATGATCTGGGGCTGTGGTGGAATCCGGATGCCCTGGAGGACGTTGTGGATCTGTTCGTCGGTGAGTTCCGCAGGCATAGGGGCTTATCATCCTGTTGGGTTGCTGCCCCCAGCCTAGACCAGATGGTGGCGATAGGCTGTAACTGATTGTTCAGGGCGTTCCTGTATCTCCGTAGGAGCGAGCCTCGCTCGCGATTGTTACCCGGGATCGCGCCGGGATCGCGAGCGAGCCTCGCTCCTACGGGGACTGGAGATCCAGGATTGGCCAGCCGCGGTGGTGGGCGGTGTCGCGCAGGGCAGGGTCCGGGTTGGTGGCAACCGGGTTGGGCACGGTTTCCAGCAGCGGCAGGTCGTTGCGCGAGTCACTGTAGAAGTGCGCGCCATCCAGGGTTTCCGAGCGATCGAGCAGCCATTCCTCGAGCCGCGTGATCTTGCCGTCCCGGAAGCAGGGGGTGCCGGCAACGCGGCCGGTAAAGGCGCCATCCACCACTTCCGGCTCGGTGGCAATCAGGTTGGGGATACCCAGGCGCGCCGCGATGGGTTCCGTGACGAAGCGGTTAGTGGCGGTGATGATCAGCAGGGTCTCTCCACGCTCACGGTGACGGTTGATGAGGGCTTCGGCCGCGGGTTCGATCATGGGCTCTACCCGTTCCTGCATGAATCGTTCCCGCAGCTCCCGCAGTATTGCAGGTTTCTGGCTGGCCAGTGGTTCCAGGGCGAAGGCCAGGTATTGCTCAATATCCAGCCGACCGGCCTCGTAATCGCGGTAGAACTGGTCGTTGCGCTGGCGGTAGCGCTCCCCATCCACCACGCCGGTATCGATCAGGAACTGGCCCCAGGCATGATCGCTGTCGCCGTGCAGAAGGGTGTTGTCCAGGTCGAAGATGGCGAGTGTCACGGTAGTGCGGCCTCCGGGAGAATTCGGGGCGCAAGGGTATCACAATCACCGTAGGAGCGAGCCCTGCTCGCGATGGATGTTGGGAATCGCGAGCAGGGCTGGCTCCTACGCGGTTTGCTCCGGGGCTATCAATTCTGGAAAAATGACACTAACTTACACGTAGAAGATGAATAACAAACAGAGGTGTTGCCGTGATTGACTCCGACGGATTCAGACCGAATGTCGGAATCATGCTGGCGAATCACCGGGGGGAATTGCTCTGGGCCAGGCGCATCGGCCAGGACGCCTGGCAGTTTCCACAGGGAGGCATCAATGAGGATGAGACACCGGAGCAGGCCCTCTATCGCGAACTGATGGAGGAGGTTGGCCTGGACTCATCGGATGTCCGGATCATCACTACCACCCGGGGCTGGCTCAGGTACCGCCTGCCCCGGCGCATGGTCCGAAGGGATTCACGCCCGGTGTGCATTGGCCAGAAACAGAAATGGTTCCTTCTCGAGATGCTCTCGCCCGACGCCCGGGTGAGGGTTGATCGCAGCCATAAGCCTGAATTCGACGGCTGGCAGTGGGTCAGTTACTGGTACCCGCTGGGGCAGGTGGTGTCCTTCAAACGCGAAGTCTACCGCAGGGCGCTGAGGGAACTGGCGCCGGGGGTATTCAGGCTACAGTCAAAGGGGCAACCGCCGGCCCGCCAGGAAAGCTGACCGACTATGACCACAATGCTCAGCACGCTGCGAAGCATCGTCCAGGAACTGAACGGAATCAATAACCTGCAGGACGCGCTGGACACCATAGCGGCGCGTGTCCAGACCGCTATGCACACCGAGGTCTGCTCGGTCTATCTCTACGACGACAAATCCGGCTGTTACGTGCTCAAGGCCACCGAGGGTCTCTATAAGTCCGCGGTGGGCCAGGTCCGTATTGCGCCTTCTGAGGGCCTGGTGGGGCTGGTTGGGACCCGTGAGGAGCCCATTAACCTGGAGGATGCCCAGAAGCACCCGCGCAACCGCTACTTTCCGGAGACCGGTGAGGAACGCTTCGGCTCCTTCCTTGGTGTACCCATTATCCACCACCGGCGCGTGCTGGGTGTGATCGTCGTCCAGGAGACCCAGAACAGCCGCCGCTTTGACGAGGGTGAGGAAGCCTTCCTGGTCACCATCTCCGCCCAGCTTGCCGGAGTCATTGCCCACAGTGAGGCGACCGGTGCCATTGGCGGTATCTCGATCAGCGGTGACCAGGCCCGGGATGTGGCTTTCAGCGGTGTCGCCGGTGCTCAGGGCGTGGCCATCGGGACCGGCGTGGTGGTGTTTCCGCCGGCGGATCTGGATTCGGTGCCGGACAAGCGCTGTGAGGATGTGGATGCGGAGATCGAGCGCTTTCGCGCGGCCGTTTCCGCGGTACGGGACGATGTGGAGCAGGTAGGCGAGCGCCTTGCGCCGCAGCTGAGACCGGAAGAGCAGGCCCTGTTCGAGGTCTATCTGCGCATGCTTCACGACCATGCGCTGCCCGGCGAGGTGGAGAACCGCATCCGTGAGGGGCTCTGGGCACCGGGGTCGCTCAAGGCGGTGGTGAACCAGTATGTCCGCCACTTCGAGATGATGGGGGATCATTACCTGCGTGAGCGGGCCGTGGATATCCGTGATCTCGGGCGCCGTCTGCTCTCCCACCTCCAGGAAGGGGAGTCAGAGACACCGGAGTACCCGGAACGGACGATTCTTGTCAGTGATGAACTGACGCCCGCGATGCTTGGGGAAGTGCCCCAGGGCCAGCTGGCCGGCCTGGTATCCGTCCGCGGTTCCGGCAACTCCCACGTGGCCATCCTGGCCCGGGCCATGGGCGTGCCCACGGTCATGGGGCTGGTGGACATCCCGGTGGCGCAGCTGGATGGCAGGGAACTGATTGTGGACGGCTATGAGGGCCAGATCTTCGCTTCGCCCTCCACCGAGCTTAAGGCCTTCTTCGAGTCCATCATTGAGGAAGAGCAGGAGCTGGTTAAGGGGCTGGAGGAGCTGCGCGACAAGCCGTGTGAGACCCTGGATGGCCATCGTATACCGCTGTTCGTGAACACTGGTCTGATCACGGACGTGGTGCGCTCACTCAGTCACGGGGCGGAGGGCATTGGCCTGTACCGCACCGAGGTGCCGTTCATGATCAATGAGCGGTTCCCCTCCGAACAGGAGCAGAAGGCCTATTACCGCGAGCAGCTTGAGGCCTTCGCTCCGGCGGAGGTCACCATGCGCACGCTGGACATCGGCGGTGACAAGGCGCTGACCTATTTTCCGATTGTTGAGGAGAACCCCTTTCTGGGGTGGCGCGGTATCCGGGTCACGCTGGACCACCCGGAGGTGTTCCTGGTCCAGATCCGCGCCATGATCAAGGCGAGTGAGGGGCTGGACAACCTGCGCATCATGCTGCCGATGATCAGCAATGTCTCTGAGATCGAGGAGGCCCAGCACCTGATCTATCGCGCCTGGCATGAGGTGCGTGACGAGGGCTACCAGCTGGCGATGCCTCAGGTCGGGGTTATGATCGAGATCCCTGCGGCCGTGTACCAGGTGCGGGAGATCGCGGCCCGGGTCGACTTCGTCTCCGTGGGGTCGAACGACCTGACCCAGTACCTGCTGGCGGTGGACCGCAACAACCCGCGCGTGGCCAGCCTCTATCACTCCTATCACCCGGCGGTGCTCCAGGCACTGTGCCAGGTGGCCCAGGATTGCCACGACGTGGGCAAGCCGGTGAGTATCTGCGGCGAGCTGGCGGGGGATCCCGGTGGTGCCATACTGTTGCTGGCCATGGGGTACGACGCCCTTTCCATGAACGCCTCCAACCTGCCGCGGATCAAGTCCGTGATCCGTGGCATCGACATGGATATGGCCCGTGGGCTGCTGGCGGAGGTGCTGACCCTGGATTCACCGCATGTGATCCGCAGCTGTGTGGAACTGGCCCTGCGCAAAGCCGGGATCGGGCGTTTTATCCGGCCGGAACGCAGTGGCTCCGGGGTACGGGAACTCGCGGCCTCCCGGGAGTGAGCGGGCATTCAGTGCTATCCTTGTTTCTAGTATGTCTACTCTAGAAGACGCCGTTAGTCTTGAGTGAGCAGTCAGATCAAGGGGTAATCCATGGAAACACTGTCACGCAGGTCTGCCGAGCGCCCGGAGCGGCCCCGGATCGGGCTGGCACTCGGGGGCGGCGGCCCACTGGGCGGAATCTATGAAATCGGCGCGCTGCGGGCCCTGGATGAGGCGCTGGATGGCGTCGACTTCAATGACCTCTATGTCTACGTCGGTGTCAGTGCCGGCTCTTTCGTTGCAGCCAATCTCGCCAACCAGATGACCACGGCACAGCTGTGCCGGATCTTTGTGAAGAACGAGGCCGATGTGCACCCCTTCCACCCGGAGGTGTTCTACCGGCCGGCGTTCCGCGAGTACGTGCGTCGGGCGCTGGCGGTTCCGGGGCTGCTGCGCGAGGCGTTCGGGCGTTTCGCCAGTAACCCCTACGACCAGAGCCTGCTGGATGCGCTCACGGTGCTGGCCCAGGTGGCGCCGGCGGGGCTGTTCGACAACACCGGGCTGCATGAGTACCTGCGCCGTGCCTTCAGCATGCTGGGGCGGACCAACGATTTCCGGCAGCTGCGCCACAGGCTCTACATCATTGCGGCCGACCTGGAGAGCAGTGAGGCGGTGCGACTGGGAGCCCCCGGGTTTGATCATGTGCCCATCTCCCGGGCTGTGCAGGCCAGCATTGCCTCGCCGGGGATCTATATGCCGGTGGAGATCGACGGCCGCTTCTACGTTGACGGTACCCTGCGCAAGGGGCTGCATGCTTCGGTCGCCCTGGAGGATGGGGCCGATCTCGTGCTCGCCATCAACCCGCTGGTGCCCATCGACGCCAGTGCCGCGGTGCGTGCGGGCACCATGAACGCGGGCGCACTTACGGATTCCGGTATGCCCAACATCCTGGGGCAGACCTTCCGGACCATGGTGTATTCGCGCATGGAGGCGGGCATTGCGCAGTATGCGGACCAGTACCCGGACTCGGACATTGTCCTGTTCCAGCCGGAGCGTGATGACGCCAAGCTGTTCTTCTCGAACGTGTTCAGCTTCCAGTCCCGGCGTATGGTCTGTGAGCACGCCTATCAGATGACCCGGCGCGACCTGCTGCGCCGTGCCGATGAGCTGGAGAGCCAGCTGGCGCCCCATGGTATTACCCTCAATCGGGATATCCTGGCGGATGAGCAGCGCACCATCAGCACCAGTCTCTACGGGGAAATGCTGCCGGTGTTTGTGGCTCAGGAAGGCAAGCGCCGGAGCCGCTTCGGCTCCGGCGTGGAGCAGGTGTCTGGGCTGATCAACAGCGCCCGACAGATGCTCTGAGGCTCACAGGATGTAGCGGCTGAGGTCCTCGTCCTCGGCCAGCTCGCCGAGCTGCTGCTCCACGTAATCCGCCGTGACCTCGAAGGCCTCGCTGATCTGGTCACCGGCATCGAATGAGATGTCGTCCAGAAGCTTTTCCATGACCGTGTGCAGACGGCGGGCACCGATGTTCTCGGTGCTCTCGTTGACCTTCCAGGCAATCTCCGCAATGCGGTCGATGGCCTCGTCCGTGAAGGTCAGGTTGACGCCTTCCGCGCTCATCAGCGCTTCATACTGGGCCACCAGTGATGCCCGTGGCTCGGTCAGGATCCGTTTGAAGTCGCCCGGAGTCAGGGCCTTGAGCTCCACGCGGATGGGGAGACGGCCCTGGAGCTCGGGGATCAGGTCCGAGGGCTTGGTCAGGTGGAAAGCGCCGGAGGCGATGAACAGGATGTGATCCGTGTGCACCATGCCGTACTTGGTGCTGACGGTGCTGCCCTCGATCAGCGGCAGCAGGTCGCGCTGCACGCCCTCGCGGGAGACGTCCGAGGAGCCCTGTGAATCGCTCTTCTTGGCGACCTTGTCCAGCTCATCCAGGAAGACGATGCCATTCTGTTCGACCACCTGGATGGCGCGCTGCTTGATTTCCTCCTCGTTGACCAGCCGCGCGGCTTCTTCCTCGCGCACCTGCTCGAAGGCGTCCGCCACGCGCATGCGCCGGGTCTTGCTCTTGTCGTTGCCCATGCTGGAGAACAGCGACTGGAGCTGGCTGGTCATCTCTTCCATGCCCGGCGGGGTCATGATTTCCACGCCGCCGCTGTTGGCGCTGACCTCAATGTCGATCTCCTTGTCGTCCAGCTCGCCCTCGCGCAGTTTCTTGCGGAACATCTGACGGGTGGCGGAGCTGTTATCCGCTTTCTCGTCCTCTTCCTGATCGCGCGGTGGCCGCAGCAGGGCGTCGAGGATGCGGTCCTCGGCGGCGTCCAGGGCGCGGTCCTGGACCCGGGCCATTTCCTTCTCGCGCAGCAGCGAGACGGCGTTCTCGGTCAGGTCGCGGATGATGGATTCAACGTCGCGCCCCACGTAGCCCACCTCGGTGAACTTGGTGGCCTCCACCTTGATGAAGGGCGCTTCCGCCAGCTTGGCGAGCCGGCGCGCGATCTCGGTCTTACCCACGCCCGTGGGGCCGATCATGAGGATGTTCTTGGGGGTGATCTCGTCCTGGATGTCGGTCTCTGCCTGCATGCGCCGCCAGCGGTTGCGCAGGGCAATGGCGACGGAGCGCTTGGCCTCGTCCTGGCCGACGATGTGGCGGTTGAGTTCGTCAACAATCTCCCGGGGGGTCATGCCTGCCATGAATACTCCTGTCAGTCGCTGGGTTCGATGACTTCCAGCGCGCGGTTATGGTTGGTATAGACGCAGATATCGGCGGCGATATCGAGGCCTTTCTCGGTAATCTCGCGCGCCGTCAGCTGGGTGTTCTCGAGCATGGCCCTGGCGGCTGCCTGGGCGTAGGGGCCGCCGGAGCCCATGGCGATCAGGCTTTCCTCGGGCTCGACCACGTCGCCGTTACCGGTGATGATCAGCGAGGTTTCCGCGTCCGCCACCGCCAGCATGGCCTCGAGCCGCCTCAGGGCCCGGTCCGTGCGCCAGTCCTTGGCCAGTTCCACGGCGGCGCGCGTGAGGTTGCCCTGGTATTTCTCCAGCTGCGCCTCGAAACGCTCGAACAGGGTGAAGGCGTCGGCCGTGCCGCCGGCGAAGCCGGCGAGCACACGGTCGTTGTACAGCCGCCGTACTTTGCGGGCGTTGCCTTTCATGACGGTGTCGCCGAGGGAAACCTGGCCGTCGCCGCCCATGGCGACCTCGCCGTCACGGCGTACTGAAAGAATGGTTGTCATGCGTACTCCCGTGGTTGCCGGGTTTGGGGTTTATCCGGAAGTGGGGGCTTGGGAACTGTATTTCAAGGTGTGCCGGCAGGGCGTCAGCCCTCGCCTTCGGCCTCGCGCCGGCGCACCATCGGCTGGATGTTGATCTCGACAAGGCGGTCCACGGCCTGGTTCATGCGGCTGCGGGAGTCGAAGGGCCCGACCATGACGCGGAACCAGACGCCGCCATCATTCACGCTGACTTCGGCGATACGGGCCCTGAGGCCCTGGAAGCCGACCTGGGCGCGCTGGCGTTCGGCGTCTTCCCGGCTCTGGAAGGACCCAGCCTGCAATATGTACTCCAGGTTCCGGTCGCTTTCGGACTCGTCCGGACGGTAGGCCTCGATATCCGGCGTGGCGACCTCGGACTCCGGCAGCATTTCATAGAACTGGAAGTCGGGGGTTTCGCCGCTGCTTTCCTGTTCGGGCGGCTTTTCCGGAGCGGTGGATGTCTCCGGCTGCCTGTCACCGCCGTCGGGTTCCAGCGAGTCCAGATAGACAAGGAATCCCACGAACCCGGAAAGCAGCGCCACCGGGATCAGCCAGCGCAGGGAGGTTGAGTCCTTCTTCTTGGCCATGATCGCGTCCCTTACATGGATTCCGGCGCGTTGACACCAAGCAGTTCGAGGCCGTTGGCCAGGACCTGCTGCACCGCAAGCGACAGGGCAACCCGCGCCTGGCGGAGCGGGTCATCGTCCACCAGTACCTTGTGGGCGTTGTAGTAGCTGTGGAACTGGCCGGCCAGGTCCCTCAGGTAATGGGTGAGCTGGTGGGGCTCCAGCGCTTCCGCCGCCTTTCCCAGAATCTCCGGGTAACGGGCCATCATGGCGGCGATATCCTTCTCTTCCTCGAGTTCGAGGTGTTCCAGGATGGCCGGTTCCAGGCTGACGCTGCTGTCCAGGCCCTGGGCACGCATTTTTTCGAGCACACTGCAGACCCGGGCATGAGCGTACTGGATATAGTAGACGGGGTTATCCTTACTCTCGGATTTGGCCAGCTCCAGGTCAAAGTCCATGTGCTGTTCGGCCTTGCGCGTGACGTAGAAGAAACGCGCTGCATCCTTGCCCACCTCATCGCGCAGCTCGCGCAGGGTGACGAAGGAGCCGCTGCGGGTGGACATGGAAAGCCGCTCACTGCCCCGGTAGAGAATGGCGAACTGCACCAGCTGGATGTCGAGCCTGCCGGGATCCACGCCCAGGGCCTCGATGGCGCCGCGCACCCGGGCCATGTAGCCATGGTGGTCTGCCCCCCAGACGTTGATGACCTTGTCGAAGCCACGCTCGAACTTGTTCAGGTGGTAGGCGATGTCCGAGGCGAAGTAGGTGGTTTCGCCATTATCGCGGCGCACGACGCGGTCCTTATCGTCACCGAAAGTGGTGGCGCGGAACCAGGTGGCGCCGTTTTCCTGGTACAGGTGACCGTTGCGCTCGAGCCGCTGCAGCGCGTCCTCGATGTCCGGGCGCAGGCTGCGCTCGGAGAACCATTCGTCGAAATGGATGCCGAAACCGGCCAGGTCTTCCTTGATATCCGTGAGGATGGCGTTGAGTGCGAGGTCAAAGACCCGGGCGAAGGCCTCTTCGCCGATGAGTTCCCGGGCGCGCTGCACCAGGCCATCAATGTGGGCTTCCTTGTCGCCGCCCTCGGGCTCGTCCGCCGGGATGCCGCTGAAGACGGTGGCGGCAGGGTGCTGGAGGCTGTCACCTGCATCCTCGCGCAGCTGGCGGGCAATGGGCAGGACATAGTCGCCGCGGTAGCCGTTGGCGGGGAAGGTGAAGGACTCACCACCCTGTTCCAGATAGCGCAGCCAGACACTGAGCGCCAGGATGCTCATCTGGCGGCCAGCGTCGTTGACGTAGTACTCGCGGTGGACACTGTAGCCGACGGCTTCGAGCAGATCCGAGACACTGGCCCCGTAGGCGGCACCGCGGCCATGGCCCACGTGCAGCGGGCCGGTGGGGTTGGCGGAAACGAATTCGACCTGCACGGACTTGCCCTGGCCCAGATCCTGACGGCCGTATTCACGCCCCTGTTCCCGGATGGTGCGCAGAATGTCGAACTGGCTGGCGTGGCTGACGAAGAGGTTGATGAAGCCGGGGCCGGCGATCTCCACCTTCCGGATGGCATCGTCCCCGGGCAGTGCCGCGACGATCCTCTCCGCCAGGTCCCTTGGTTTCATGCCCGCCGGCTTGGCCGCCTTGAGGGCGATGTTGCTGGCGAAGTCACCATGGTTGCGGTCACGCGCCGGCTCCACCTCGACAGTGGGTGCGGCTTCGGCTGGGATGACCCCCTCGGTGGTCAGGGTTTCAACGGCTTTCTGGAGAAGTTCGGCGATGCGGTCTTTCATTGGGAACAGTGGCCTGGTGTGCTTTTGGGGTTTCCGTGTCTGGCTCGCGAGCAGGGGCGTCCGGTCGCGGATGACGATGCGCCATTATCGGGGAATCGGGAACCAGACTCAATCCAGGCTCTGCGGGTCCACGTCCACCGCCCAGCGCACGCCGCCGGCGGGCCGGTTCTGTTCCAGGTAGCGGCAGAGCTGGTTGGTCAGGCGGTGCAGGGCCGGACGGTCCTGGCTCTGGAACAGGATCTGGGCCCGGTGTCGGTTGGCCTTGCGGGCGATGATCGCCGGGAAGGGGCCGAGCACGGAAACCGGCGCCGGGCTGGCTTCGGCACGGCGGGCGAGATCGTCCAGCAGGGCCAGGCTGTCCGCCATGGTCGGGGCTTCCGCCCGCAGTGCGGTCATGAAGCTGGCCGGCGGCAGGCCTGCTTCCTCCCGTTCCTGAAGAAGGGTGTCCGCGACGCTGGGGTAGTCCCCGGTGCAGAGCTGGGTAAGCAGCGGGTGGCCCGACTGGCAGGTCTGGATGAGCACCCGGCCGCCACGTTCACCGCGTCCGGCACGCCCCGAGACCTGGATGACCAGCTGGGCAAGGTGTTCGGGGCCCCGGAAGTCGCTGCTGAACAGGCCGCCGTCCGCATCCAGGATGCCCGCCAGGGTCACGCCGGGAAAGTCATGGCCCTTGGCCAGCATCTGGGTACCCACGAGAATGCAGGGCTCGCCCCTGCGGACTGGCGCCAGGAGTTCGTCCAGCCGTCCACGACGCCGGGTGCTGTCGCGATCGATACGGATGACGGGGGTTTCCGGGAAGCGTTCCGCAAGCACGGATTCCGTCTTCTCCGTTCCCTGGCCGACTGCGTTCAACCCTTCCTTGCCGCATTCCGGACAGGTTCGGGGCACAGCCTGCTGGTGCCCGCAGTGATGACAGCGCAGGCAGTTGTCGTAGCGGTGGTAGGTGAGCCGGGCATCGCAGTGCGGGCATTCAATGGGAGCTCCGCACTCGAAGCACATCACGACGGGGGAGAATCCCCGGCGGTTGATGAACAGCAGCGCCTGGTCGCCGGCTTCCAGGGTCTGGTCGATGGCTTCCAGTAGCGGAGGTGAGAGCCCACCGCTGAGCGGGCGGCTGCGTACATCCACCAGGTCGGTGCGGGGGAGGGTGGCATTGCCGGCGCGGCGTTCCAGGCGGTGCAGATGATAGCGCTGCTTTCGCGCGTTGTGCCAGGACTCCAGCGAGGGCGTGGCCGAGCCCAGAATGACCGGGCATCCGCTCTGCCAGGCCCGGTAGATGGCCAGATCCCGGGCGGAGTAGCGGAAGCCTTCCATCTGCTTGTAGGAGCCGTCGTGTTCCTCGTCGACCACGATCGTGACCAGGTTGGCATAGGGCAGAAGAACGGCCGAGCGGGTGCCGATCAGGATCAGCGGCTCGCCCTCCCGCACCCGTGTCCAGGTGGACAGGCGCTCGGTGGCGTTGAGCGCCGAGTGCCAGACGGCGATACGGGCGCCGAAATGGGTCTCGAACCGGGCGAGTGTCTGCGGAGTCAGGCTGATCTCGGGCACCAGCACCAGCACCTGGGCCCGGTCCGGATCCCGCGCGGCGGCGATGCGTTGCTTGATGAACTCAATGTAGAGTTCGGTCTTGCCACTGCCGGTGATACCAAAGACCAGGTGGCTGGCAAAGCCCTCCCCGGGCGCGTTCAGGTTGTCCAGTACCGTGGCCTGATCCCTGTTGAGTTCGATGGAGGGGGCGTCCGGCCAGGTGCAGGCATCCTCGCTGGCAGTGCGTTCCGTGGCGAGGCCCCGTTTCTCGAGATTCTTCAGTACTTCCCGGGTGAAGCCGGCCGCCTTGATGGAGGTCAGCGGCTGGCCGGGGTGCTGGTTGAGCCATGCCAGCAGTTCACGCTGGCGCCGGGCCTGTGTTGGCAGGTTCGAGATATCCGCATCAGTGGCCAGCCAGACGGTGGGTCTGGGCAGGCTGGCCGGCGCCCCCCGGCGGAGGGCCGGGGGAAGTGCCGCAAACACGCACTCTCCCGGCGGGTGCTGGTAGTATCGGGCTGCCCAGAGCAGAAGTTCGCGGGCGTCATCCGGCAGTACCGGCCAGTCTTCCAGGGGTGTCTCTACCGGTTTGAGCGTCATGTCCGGTGGATCCGGTGGATCCAGCTCCATGACCAGGCCCAGTGTACGCTGCTTTCCCAGTGGCACGCGCACGCGCTGCCCAGGGGTCAGCGTCATGCCCTCGGGAATACGGTAGTCGAACAGCTGACGGACCGCACGGGGGAGGGCGATGCGTGCCAATGTCGCCAACGGGGTCTCCTTGCGCTGGGTGCTGAATCTGCTATGATGCGCCGCTTACACAGTGGCCGAGGTGCCGGCCGAGAGTCTGCACCGGAATCCCAAATGTTTCAAATGCGGTGCCCGGCGGATGGCCCGGGTGGCGGCATTGCCTGCTAGAGAGGTCAACCATGAATCACGATATCCAGCCTGAATACAAGGAAATGAAGGCGACGTGCAGCTGCGGCAACGTCATTCACACCCGTTCCACTGTGGGCAAGGACATCCATGTTGATGTCTGCTCCGCCTGCCACCCCTTCTATACCGGCAAGCAGAAGGTCATGGATACTGGTGGCCGTATCGACAAGTTCAACCGTCGTTTCCGCGGCAAGATCGGTGGCGGCAACAGCTGACTCGACAGGACTTCTCTCCATCCAGAAACGGAAGATTGGCAATGTCTGAAGATATGAAGCAAGCAGCGCTCGATTACCACGCCAAGCCGCGCCCCGGCAAAATAAGCGTGGAAATCACCAAGCCGACCCAGACCTCGCGGGATCTGTCCCTGGCGTACAGCCCGGGCGTGGCGGAGCCGGTGCGCGAGATTGCGAAGGATCACGAGAACGCCTACCTCTACACCACCAAAGGCAACCTGGTGGCCGTCATCTCCGATGGCAGTGCCATTCTTGGCTTGGGCAACCTCGGCGCGCTGCCGAGCAAGCCGGTTATGGAAGGTAAAGGGGTGCTGTTCAAGCGGTTCGCCGGCATTGATGTGTTCGACATCGAGGTGAACTCCGAAAGCCCGCAGGCGTTCATCGAAACGGTGGCGCGTATTGCGGATACTTTCGGTGGTATCAACCTTGAGGACATCAAGGCGCCGGAATGCTTCGAAATTGAGCGCGCGCTGATTGACCAGTGTAACGTGCCGATCTTCCACGACGACCAGCACGGTACGGCCATTGTGACCGCCGCCGGCATGCTCAATGCGCTGGAGCTCCAGGGCAAGACGCTGGAAGAGGCGCGCATTGTCTGCATGGGCGCCGGCGCGGCGGCCGTTGCCTGCATGAAGATCCTGATCAGCTGTGGGGCCCGCCCCGAGAACATCATGCTGCTCGACAGCAAGGGTGTGGTGCACTCCGGCCGTGAGGATCTCAATCAGTACAAAGCCATGTTTGCGGTTGAGACTGATCGCCGTACACCGGCGGACGCCCTGGAAGGGGCCGACGTATTCGTTGGTCTCTCGGGACCGGACCTGCTGACGCCTGAGATGCTCAAGTCCATGGCGCCGAACCCGATCGTGTTCGCCTGTTCCAACCCGGATCCGGAGATCAAGCCGGAGCTGGCGCTGGAGACCCGTGATGACATCATCATGGCGACAGGTCGTTCCGATTACCCGAACCAGGTGAACAACGTTCTGGGTTTCCCATTCATCTTCCGTGGCGCACTGGACGTTCGTGCCAGTGAGATCAATGAGGAGATGAAGGTCGCGGCAGTCCACGCCATCCGCGAGCTGGCCAAGGAATCCGTTCCGTCCAGTATCGCCCAGGCTTATGGTGTGGGCGGATTCCAGTTCGGCAGGGAGTACATCATTCCCAAGCCCATGGATCCGCGTCTGCTGGAGTTTGTTCCGGCAGCAGTGGCTAAGGCTGCGGTGGACAGCGGCGTGGCCGGCAAGAAGTATCCGGATCATTACCCGCTCAAGTCCATGGAAGACATCATCTGAACCCTGACGCCTGTTCAGGGTAAGGATGAAAAAGCCCCGGTCAGTCATGGCCGGGGCTTTTTTGTGGTTAGTTGTCGCCGCTGCCTCAGAACAGCTGCTGTGCCGGTGTGGATTCTCCGTTCTCCCCGCGTCCGTTCTCATCACGGCTTCCCGAATCACCGGGGGATACCGGCTCCGGGGCATAGCGCGATCGGAAGATCTCGAACCTGGCATCGGGGTTGTCCGTGCTGGCGCTCTCGCCGGTATCAGGGTCAATGCGGCGTGAGACGATGCCGGCAGGGCGTTCCATGAGCTTCTCGGGCATCCCCTGGAGTGCGACCTCCATATAGTCTTTCCATATGGGCAGCGCTGTCACGCTGCCGAACTCGCGCCGGCCCAGGGAGCGGGGCTGATCAAAGCCCACCCAGGTGCCGGTTGCTATGCCCGTGTTGAAGCCCATAAACCAGGTGTCGAGCTGGTTGTTGGTTGTCCCCGTTTTGCCCGCCAGATCCTCTCGCCCGAGCGAGCGCGCAGCACGCCCGGTGCCTCTCTCGATCACATCACGCATCATGGACTGGAGGATGTAGATCGCCTCTTCATCGGCGACCCGCTCCATGGTGTGGACGGGGCGGACCGGATCCGTATCCCTGTTGCTCCCGCTATTCCTGTCGAGATCGGGGAGCGTCGCATCCAGAACCTCCGGGTCCTTGCTGCAGTCGTTACACTGGTGCGTTTCCGGCGCTTCGCGGAGCACTTTGCCCTCTGGACCCACGATGCGCTCAACAACCCAGGGTGTTACCTCGTAACCGCCGTTGGCGATCATGGCATAGGCGCGCGTCATCTCCATGGGGGTCATGGCCCCGCTTCCCAGGGCCAGCGACAGGTCACTCGGGAGCCGGCTGGTGTCCAGTCCCAGGCTGTCGATGTAGTTCAGTGTGCGCTGGATACCGGTCTGGCGCAGCAGTCGGATGGCGACCAGGTTGCGGCTCTGGTACAGCGCCTGGCGCAGGGTAGTCGGGCCCCGGAACTGGCCGCCGGCGTTCTGCGGGCGCCAGGCGGTCTCCAGGTCCTCGTCATCAAAGACGATGGGGGCGTCGTTGATGGTGGTGGCGGCTGTCGCGCCGTGCTCCAGGGCCGCAAGGAAGATCAGGGGCTTGAAGGCGGAGCCGGGCTGCCGGTAGGCCTGTGTGGCCCGGTTGTAGGAGCTCATGCTGAAGCTGTAGCCGCCGCTCAGCGCCTCAATACGACCGTCATCAGGTGACATGGAGACAATGGCGCCCTGGATTTCGGGAATCTGCATCAGTTCGGCTGTCAGCGTATCCTGCTCACTCTCGGGGCGCAGGACATCCTGAACGGGAATCCGCACATAGACGACATCCCCAACGGATACCACATCCTGGGGTGACTCCGGTTCCGGCCCGGTGCGGTTCTCATTGATGTACTCCCGGGCCCAGCGCATGTGGCGCATCGGGATGGTGACGCTGTCATGCAGGGCTGTCACGGCAGTGGCGGCGTTGTCGTTCAACCCCACGATGGCGGCGGGGACGAGATCGTTTACCCGGGGCAGGTCCTCCAGGCGCTTGCTCAGTGCGTCACGGTCATTGAGCATTTCCGGCGCCCACTGGTCGACCGGGCCGCGATAGCCGTGTCGGCGATCATAGGCTTCCAGGCCCTGGCGGAGTGCGCGCGTGGCGGCCTGCTGCCTTGCGCTGTGCACGCTGGTGTGGATCTCATAGCCTTCACTGTAGATCTGTTGGCCAAACTGGCGCAGGGCTTCCCGACGGGCCATTTCGGCCACATAGGGCGCGTTCAGTGCGAGTTCAGGGCCATGGTAGCGTGCGCTGACACCTTTGCTGGTTGCCTTGCGGTATTCATCGTCACTGATGTAGCCCAGTGAGGCCATGCGCGAGAGGATCCAGTCCCGCCGCTCAAGGGCCCGCTCCGGGTCGGCCAGCGGGTTCGCGGTGGACGGCGCCTTGGGCAGCCCTGCAATCATGGCCATCTGGGCGAGGTTGAGGTCGGTGATGGGTTTGCCATAGTAGACCTGTGCTGCGGCCTCAATGCCGTAGGAGCGGTTGCCGAGGTAGATCTTGTTAACGTAGAGCTCAAGAATCTCGTCCTTGGAAAGCTCGCGTTCGATCTGCAGGGCCAGAAGGATCTCGTTGAACTTGCGGAGAAACGTTTGATCTCGTGACAGAAAGAAATTTTTTGCAACCTGCATGGTGATGGTGCTGCCCCCGGACTGGATGGAGCCGGTTATGGCAAGCTCCCAGGTGGCGCGGATAAGTCCCCGCAGATCAACACCATGGTGCTCGTGGAAGCGGCTGTCCTCGGCGGCCAGGAATGCCTGGATCTGGTGCCCAGGTACAGCTTCCAGATCCCGTGGCGTTCTTCTCATTTCGCCGAATTCGGCTATCAGTTTGCTGTCACGTGTATACACTTTCAGAGGCGTCTGAAAGTTCACGTCCCGCAGCTGGTCCACGGACGGCAGGCCAGGCTGGAGGTACAGGTAGAAGGCGGCCAGTACCATGGCGGCACCGGCGCCACCGGCAAGAAAAAGCCAACTGAGGATACGGATGTAACGGAGTGTGCGGGACATTTTCTCTGACAATTTTGGACTATGCGTCTATCATTTCATAAATTGCTTCAGGAGGCACCGGAAGCCGTAAGGGGTCTGCAAGGATATCCCGAAAGCAGAATCCCTGAAACAGGCAACCGTTGCGATCCATACAGAATACTGGGGTGAGCACGTGTTCGGACTGCTTGGAAAGAAAGCGAACAGCATGCTCGGGGTCGATATCAGCTCAAGCTCCGTCAAGCTGCTGGAACTGTCAAAACAGGGTGATCGATACCGCGTTGAGAGCTACGCGGTTGAGCCCCTGCCACCGAATTCGGTGGTCGAGAAGAGCATCAACGATGTGGAAGCGGTGGGCGATGTGGTCCGCAAGGTGGTGGGCAGAGCGCGCACCGGCCTGAAGCACGCGGCCGTGGCCGTTTCCGGATCCGCGGTGATCACCAAGACCATCCAGATGCCGGCGGGACTCAACGACTTCGAGATGGAGGACGAGATCGCCAACGAGGCGGATCAGTACATCCCCTATCCACTGGACGAGGTGGCCATTGATTTCGAGGTCCAGGGGCCGTCCGAGGTCAATCCGGACCAGGTCGATGTGCTTCTGGCCGCCTGCCGTAAGGAGAACGTCGATGTGCGCGAGGAGGCCCTTCAGATCGGTGGCCTGAGCACGAAGGTCGTGGACGTTGAGGCCTATGCGCTCGAGCGCGCCTTCGGCATGCTCGAGTCCCAGCTCGAGCGTGACGCCGAGGAGCAGGTGGTGGCGCTGGTGGACATCGGTGCCACGATGATGACGCTGAGCGTGCTGGTGGATGGCGAGACCATCTACACCCGGGAACAGCTCTTTGGCGGTAAGCAGCTGACCGAGGAGATCCAGCGGCGTTACGGGCTCAGCCAGGAAGAGGCCGGTCTGGCCAAGAAACAGGGGGGGCTTCCGGACGATTACGAGAGTGAAGTGCTCGAACCCTTCAAGGAAGCGGTGGTCCAGCAGGTGGCCCGGGCCCTGCAGTTCTTCTTCGGGTCGAGCCAGTACAATACCGTTGACTATGTTCTGCTCGCGGGCGGCACCGCATCCATAGCGGGGCTGTCCGAGCAGGTGGAAGAAAAGACCGGAACCGCTACGCTGGTGGCAAATCCCTTCGCCGACATGGCGGTGGGATCCAAGGTGCATGCCGCGGGGTTGAGTAATGATGCCCCCTCCTTGATGATCGCCTGCGGCCTGGCGATGAGGAGTTTTGACTGATGGCCCGTATCAACCTCAGACCCTGGCGTGAAGAACTCCGCGCCGAGAAACAACGCCAGTTCCTGGTCATGCTCGCCGGTGCCCTGATTGTCGGCGCTGGCCTGGTATTCCTGTGGCAGAGCCATGTGCAGGGCCTGATCGATCATCAGGAATCCCGTAACAGCTACATTGAGAATGCCATGAAGGACCTTGAGGAGCAGATCGCCGAGATCGAGGACCTCAAGGAACGCCGCGAGGAGCTGCTGTCGCGTATGCAGGTGATCCAGGATCTCCAGGGGCAGCGCCCTGTGATCGTGCGTGCCTTCGATGAGATGGTTCAGACGCTTCCTGACGGTCTGTTCTACACTCAGCTGGAGAAAAGTGGCGATCAGGTCTCCATCGTCGGGATGGCCGAGTCCAACAGCCGGATATCGAGCCTGATGCGCAACTTCGAGCGTTCGGACTGGTTTGCCGAGCCCAACCTGACGAATGTCTCCGCCGCGGATGACCAGCGGTCCGGTTACAGCCGGTTCAACCTGAGCGTTCAGCAGGTGGTGCCGGATGAAGACGAAGCGGAATCGGAGCAGGAACAGTGAACTGGCAGGATACGTTCGACAACATAAAGAATTTTGATGTCAGCGAGCTGGACTTCAACAATGCCGGCATCTGGCCGATGCCGGTCAAGGTTGTGTTCCTGCTCCTGGTATTCGGTCTCGTTCTCGGCGGCGGCTACTGGTTCTTCGTAAAGGACCTGTACACCGAGGTGGAGCGCGCCGCAGAGCAGGAGCAGGAGCTGCGCCAGGAATACGAGCGCAAGGCCTATCGCGTGGCGAACCTGGATCGCTACCGCCAACAGATGGTGGAAATGGAGGAGACCTTCGGCGCCCTGGTGCGTCAGCTTCCCAGCGATACCGAAGTGCCCGGGCTTCTGGAGGACATCACGAACACCGCACTGGGCAGTGGCCTGGATCTGCAGGAGTTCGCCCTTCAGGACGAGGTTGAGCAGGACTTCTATGTGGAGCTGCCGATCAACATCCGGGTGCGGGGTACCTATCACGAACTGGCAACATTCGTGAGCAGCGTCGCCGGACTTCCGCGGATCGTGACCCTGCATGACTTCTCGATCAGCCGCTCTGACGGCAATGACGAGCTGCGCATGCAGATGGTGGCCAAGACGTACCGGTACCGGGCAGGAGGCGAACAATGAGAGTAACCGCAGTCGCCCGATACCTGGTGATCGCGGGCCTGAGTCTGGTGCTCGTGGCCTGCTCGCGGGATCAGGGCTATCAGGACCTGGACGAATTCATGAAAAAAGCCCGTAACGAACCCCAGGGGAAAGTAGAGCCCCTGCCGGAGTTCAAGGCTTACGAGGCGTTCACCTATGCAGCCTCCGATCGCCGCTCACCTTTTGAGCCGCCGGCTGAAGTGGTGCTGTCGGATCAGGAGGATGAAGAGGATGAGCCGGAATCCGAGATCAAGCCGAATGAGAATCGGCCGACTGAGCCGCTGGAGCGCTTCGAAATGAGTGATCTGGCAATGGTGGGCTCCCTGCAGCGGTCCGAGGAAGGGCGGCTCTACGCCCTGGTCCAGGATCCCGAAGGGGGCATACACAGGGTCACAGTGGGTGACTATATGGGGCAGAACCATGGACGCGTGCAGCGGGTAACCGAAACGCGCATCCAGCTGCGGGAAATTGTCGGTGACGGCAGCGGCGGTTGGGTCAAGCGGCCCCGGACCCTGTCGCTGGAACAAGAGTGAGCCGGGGTGCTGTCATGCAGATCACAACACGGAATCAGAAAAACCGCCTGAGGCACGCAATGCTGAAACAAATCGAGAAACTGCTGGTGATTGGTGCACTGGCGCTCACGTCCGCGGGAGCCGGGGCCCTGACACTGGAGAATGTGGACTTTTCCTCGCTGTCAGGCGATCGAACCGAGATCGTCCTGGGCTTTGATGGGGAACCGCCGGAAGCCTCTGGCTACACCATCCAGGATCCGGCACGTATCACGCTGGATCTTGATGGTGTCAGCAGCGACCTCGAGCAGCGCTATCACGATCTTGGTGATGGCAATGCACAGAGCATGACGGTTGTTGAGGCGGAAGATCGTACCCGGCTGGTACTCAACCTCACACGCCTGGTGCCCCATGAGGTGCAGCGTGATGGCAGCCGTATGGTTGTGACTGTGGGTGCGGATGCAAACCGGAGGGCCGGGACATCCAATGATTCAGACGGTGACGACGCTGGCGACAGTGAGGTCTCGGGCAGCGGCACCCAGGCGGTGGCTGGGGCCCCCATGGCGCCAGCATCGGATGCCTCGCTGGAAGGCGTGGACTTCAATCGCACCTCGGACGACAAGGGCGAGGTGGTACTGGATCTGTCCAGTTCGAGGGTCTCCGTGGACATGGATGAGCAGGCGGGCAAGATCCGGCTTGATCTCGGGCAGGTGGCTCTGCCGGAGCGTCTGCGCCGCCGTCTCGATGTGACCGATTTCGGAACGCCCGTGGAGCGTATTGATACCTTCACCGAGGATGGGCGCACGCTGGTGGAGGTGACCGCTTCCGGCACCTATGACTATGCGGCCTACCAGACGGATGACCGCTTCACTCTCAGCGTGGAGAAGTTGACCGAGCAGGAGGCGGAGCAGCGCCAGGAAGAGCGCTTCCCCTACGATGGCGAGAAGCTCTCGCTGAACTTCCAGGACATCGAGGTCCGCTCCGTGCTGCAGCTGATCGCCGACTTCACCGGCCTCAACCTGGTGGCGTCGGACACGGTTACGGGCTCGATCACGCTGCGGCTTGAGAACGTGCCGTGGGACCAGGCGCTGGATATCATTCTCCAGACGAAAGGGCTCGATAAGCGTCGGATGGGGAACGTCCTGCTGGTCGCCCCAGCCCAGGAGATCGCGGAGTATGAGCGCCAGGAGCTGGAAACCGAGCGCCAGATGGAGGAGCTCCGGCCTGTGCGCCTTGAGACCATCCAGGTGAACTACGCCAAGGCTGGCGACATCGTCTCCCTGCTGCGCGAGGACGACGAACTGATCTCGGATCGCGGGTTCATCTCCTCCGATGACCGGACCAACACCATCAGTGTGCGTGAGACAGCGCCCACGCTGAAAGAGATCCGCGATCTGGTTGAGACCTGGGATCGCCCGGTGCGTCAGGTGCTGATTGAGGCACGGATTGTTCAAGCCGATGTTGATGTCTCCAGTGACATGGGGATCGCCTGGGGCGTGAGTGGCAACGAGGGCAATTTCAGTCTCGGCGGAAGCAGTGAGTCACTGACCGGTGCGAACTCGAGTAACCTGGGGGGGTTCCCGGCTGACATGAACGTCGATCTTGGTGTGAGCGGTACTGGCGCCAGTTCGGCGGCGATAGGCTTTACCAGCAGTGATTTTCTGCTGGATCTGGAACTGTCTGCCCTGGAGTCTGACGGTCAGCTCGAGATTGTATCCCAGCCCAAGGTGGTAACTGCGGATCGGCAGGAAGCGAGCATCAAATCCGGTGAGGAGATTCCCTATCAGGAGGCGACATCCTCTGGCGCGACGAACGTCTCCTTCAAGGAAGCCGCACTGGGACTCAATGTGACGCCTCAGATCACACCGGATGACAACATCATTATGGATCTGGAGGTGAATCAGGACTCCCGTGGGCAGGTTACCGCAGGGGTTCCAAGCATCAACACCAGATCCGTCCAGACACAGGTTCTGGTGGGAGATGGTGAGACCGTAGTGCTTGGGGGAATCTATGAGTCCGAGGTTTCGAAGAATGTTGTGAAAACACCATTTCTTGGAGATATCCCTTACCTGGGTGCATTGTTCCGGCAGACCAGCGAGGTGGATACCCGAACTGAGCTGTTGATCTTTGTGACACCGCGGATCATGGAAAGCAATGTGCTCGACTGACCGCCGGAACACCACCGGGTCATGGAAAAGCCACCTGCGGGTGGCTTTTCTTTTGTGGTAGTCTCAGGCACTGAACTGGAGAGCGGGTGCTCGGATCCTCTGCTATGGCGCTGCCGGAAAGAATCATCCTCGTTGGACCCATGGGGGCGGGCAAGAGCACCGTCGGCCGTCAGCTCGCCCGCGCACTCGGCTACCGTTTCCTTGATACCGACCGGGAACTGGAGGCGCGTACCGGTGCGGACATCCCCTGGATCTTCGACATGGAAGGGGAATCCGGATTCCGAGACCGGGAAAGCCGGGTGATTGATGAGCTTCTCAATGAATCTGGTATTGTGCTGGCAACAGGCGGCGGTGCCGTGCTGCGGCCGGAGAACCGGCAGCGGATGACGGATGGTTATGTGATCTATCTGCGTGTCACGCCGGATCTCCAGTACGAGCGGACGCGTATGGACCGCAACCGGCCACTGCTGCAGAACCCTGACCCGCGGGCGGTGCTGGAACGGCTGTTCGAGGAACGGGATCCGCTCTACCAGGAGATTGCGGACCTGACCGTCGAAAGCAGCCAGCGCGGTCCCCGTCACCTGGTACGCCACCTCTCGCGGGTTCTCGATGAATCGGAAGGACATGCGCATGCAACCGAAGCAGGATCATCTGAACGTTGAACTGGGAGAGCGCCGCTACCCCATTGTGATCGAGGAAGGCAGCCTTGGACGCATTGATCTCAGTCCATGGGTGACGGGGGAGCAGGTGCTGATCGTCTCGAATGAGACGGTCGCGCCGCTCTATCTGGAACAGGCCCGTGCCAGCTTCCCGGGGTGTCGGGTGGATGAGGTGATCCTGCCGGATGGCGAGCGCTACAAGACCTGGGAGACGCTTAACCGCATCTTTGATGTGCTGATCGACAAACAGCACACGCGCCGGACCACCCTTGTGGCGCTTGGCGGTGGGGTGATCGGCGATATCACCGGCTTTGCCGCCGCCACCTGGCAACGGGGTGTGGACTTCATCCAGATCCCGACCACGCTGCTCGCCCAGGTGGATGCTTCCGTTGGTGGCAAGACCGGCATCAACCATCCCCAGGGCAAGAATATGATCGGGGCCTTCCATCAGCCACGCATTGTGGTGGCCGATCCGCTGACGCTGGGCTCTTTGCCGCCCACGGAGATGGCTGCGGGCATGGCCGAGGTCATCAAGTACGGCCTCATCCGGGATGAACACTTCCTTTCCTGGCTTGAGGAGCACATGGATCACCTGATGGCCATGCAGCCGGAGCCACTCAAGGAAGCCATCCGCCGCTCCTGTGAATGCAAGGCCGCCATTGTGGCCGAGGACGAGCGTGAAGCCGGTGTGCGGGCATTGCTCAATCTCGGGCATACCTTCGGTCATGCCATCGAGACACACACCGGCTACAGCGACTGGCTTCATGGTGAGGCGGTAGCCGCTGGCATGATGATGGCCACGGATCTTTCCGAGCGTCTGGGCTACCTGAACTACAACGATTCGGTGCGCGTGCGTCAGCTGCTGATCCGTGCGCGGCTGCCCGTGAACCCGCCGGAGGGAATGTCGCCGGTGCACTTCCGGGCCCTGATGCAGGTGGACAAGAAAAACGTCAGTGGCCGGGTAAGGCTGGTCCTGCTCCGGGCGCTTGGTGATGCCTTCGTGACCGAGGACTTCGACCCCGAGGCCTTCGAGGCCACCCTCAATCACTTCTGTCATCCACTGGACTGAACGATGAGTGAGCAGGTGGGTCAGGGCACGGCGGACCCCTTCGCCGAAAGCCCGGGCTTCTTCTTCACCGGGGCACAGCGCCAGCACCAGCTGGATACCCTGGGGCATCTGGTTGCGTTCGGAGATATGGTGCTTGCTGTCACCGGTGAGCCGGGTGCCGGCAAGAGCCGTCTTCTGGCCGAGCTCGCCCGTAATGCCTCCCACCTCCTTTCCGTCCAGCGGCTGCGGGCGGAAGGCCTCTCGGATGCCTCATCGCTGCCCGGCATGCTCTCGCGCCTCAGCGGTCAGGCACTGGTGGGTATGGCGCCGACAGAAGCGGCCAGGGCCTTCTTTCAGTGGAGTGTCGGGCAGGCTGAGCGGGATCGGCGCTGGGTCCTGGTGCTGGACGATGCGGATGCTCTGGGAGACGACGTCCTTGAGGCACTGGTCGATGGTTTCGCCGCCAGTGACACAGGGCGGGCAGCTGTCCCTGTGCTTGCGGGAACGGAGGGTCTGACCCGCCGTTTCCCTCTGACTGATCCGGCCCGTAGTGCCATTGTTCATGAAGCGGTTCTGCCGCCTCTGCAGGAAGAGGACGTCCGCCACTTCATTCACGCCAGCTTCGATCACGTGGGAGAGGATGCCACGCCGCTGCTAACCGACAGCGTCGTTCGCCGGGTTCAGCAGCAGAGCGGCGGTAACCTCCGCGCCATACGGACGGTGGCGCCAGGGATTCTCAGTGGCCGGGGGGCTCCGGAGCCCAACCCCCGTCATGCTGCCTCGAGCCGGTCGCCGGTCGCTGGGCCGCGCCGGTTTCCGTGGCGCCTCTGGGCCGGTGTTGCGCTTCTGGCGCTCGGGGTCAGCGTTATCCTGGTGTCGCTCCAGTACGGTGGCGGAGGGAATCCGGAACCCGTGACAGAGAAGGAAATGGCCACGGAAGCGGCGTTTGATGAAGTCAAACGCGCCCGCGAGGTTATTGCGGAAACGGAGCAGGCTGGGCAGCCGAAAGGGGTCAGTGAAGGCCGTATCAGGCGTGAGCCGCTTCTGGATGTGGCACCCATCATGGTCCCGGTTCGGGAAACCAGCCCGGAAACCGAACCTGGGCCGGAGCCGGATACGGATTCGGCCGATGCGGAAGCTGTGGCTGACACAGACGGGCAGGGCGGAAAGGAGGGGTTCAGCCCCCGCAACCCTGACCGCTTCCGCGAGGCACAGTGGTATCGGGAACAGGCCAGGGGTGCGTTTACCCTTCAACTTCTGGGTAGTTTCAACGAATCCACTGCCCTAGAATTCATGGAAGAGTACGATGTGGGCGATGCGGTCTATACCCGGACGCGGCATCAGGGTGAGCCATGGTTCATTGTGGTGCATGGCACCTATCCGGATCGGGGGGCAGCCCGCGAGGCCATTGATTCCCTGCCGGAGCGGGTTCGGGCCATGGGTCCCTGGCCACGGGCTTACGAGGATCTATAGGCTTAAAAGCTATAAAAACCTGCCTTGCTATCTTTTTCCAGACTCAATGATTTGAGCGGATTTTCGCGCGCGTGTAGACTACGCAGCCCTTTTGTGAAAACCGAGGGCTTAAAGATGCCTTGAGGTATTGTTTAAGCCTTTGTATTAGAAGAAAATCTCCAAGAGAGACTGCTATGATGACAGGTTTGTACCAGCCCGGTGAATACAGGGATAACTGCGGGTTTGGCCTGATCGCCCACAAGCAGGGTGAGGCCAGCCACAGGCTCCTGAATACGGCCATAGACGCGCTGACCTGCATGACCCACCGTGGCGGTATCGCCGCCGACGGGAAGACAGGGGATGGATGCGGTCTGCTGCTGAACCTTCCGGACGCCTTCCTGCGCAAGGTCGCGAAGCAGGATCTCGGGGCAGACCTGGGGGCTGACTATGGTGTGGGTCAGATCTTTCTGAGCCGTGACCCGGAGCGTGCCGCCCGGGCACGCTCCGTGGTTGAGGAGCGGCTGGCGGGCGAAGGACTGAATGTCGTCGGCTGGCGTACCGTGCCGACCAACACGGAATGCCTGGGGCAGATGGCACTGGATGCGCTGCCTGGTATTGAGCAGGTCTTTGTGACTTCAGGGTCCGTGGACCCGGATCGGCTGGGTGTGGCGCTTTTCGTCGGTCGCCGCCGTGCCGAGATTGACCTTGAGGATGACCCGGAATTCTACGTCTGCAGTCTCTCCAACCGCACGCTGTCCTACAAGGGCCTGATGATGCCGGTGGATCTGCCGACCTTCTACCCGGATCTGGGCGATCCGGACATGGCCACTGCTGTGTGTGTTTTCCACCAGCGCTTCTCCACCAATACCGCGCCCCGGTGGCCCCTGGCCCAGCCATTCCGCCTGCTGGCCCACAATGGGGAGATCAATACCATCGAAGGCAACCGCAACTGGGCGGTTGCACGGGGCTCTAAGTTCAGCAGTCCCAATCTGCCGGATCTGGAAGAGCTGCAGCCGCTGGTTAACCGTACCGGGTCGGACTCCTCCGCGATGGACAACATGCTGGAATTGCTGCTGGCCGGAGGCATGGACATCTTCCGGGCGCTGCGCATGATGGTGCCGCCGGCCTGGCAGAACGTGGACAGCATGGACGCCGGCCTGCGCGCCTTCTACGAATACAACTCCATGCACATGGAGCCCTGGGACGGTCCGGCGGGGATGGTCATGGCGGATGGCCGCTACGCCGTCTGCATGCTCGACCGTAACGGCCTGCGTCCCTCGCGCTGGGTGGAGACCGACGATGGTCTGATCACCGTGGCCTCGGAAATCGGTGTCTGGGACTATGACCCCGCTTCGGTGGTCGCCAAGGGCCGGATCGGGCCCGGGCAGCTGCTTGCCATCGATACCCAGGCCGGTGAGCTGCTGAGGACCGAGGATGTCAACGAGCGCCTCAGGAATGCACGTCCCTACAAGCAGTGGCTGCGCGAGAACGCCCTCAGGGTGGAGTCGACTCTGCTGCACGAGAGTGGTCAGTCCTTTGAGCTCATGGAAGAGGATGATCTCAAGGTCTACCAGAAGATGTTCATGGTCTCCTTTGAGGAGCGTGACCAGGTCCTGCGTCCGCTGGGTGAAAGTGGCCAGGAGGCGGTGGGTTCCATGGGGGATGATACGCCCATGGCGGTGCTCTCCAGCCGGGTCCGCCATGTGGCGGACTACTTCCGCCAGCAGTTCGCCCAGGTGACCAACCCGGCGATCGACCCGCTGCGTGAGTCCATCGTCATGTCCCTGGAGACCTGCATCGGCGCTGAACGCAACGTGTTCGAGGAGACGCCGGAGCATGCCAACCGGATCATCCTCTCCACGCCGGTTCTGTCGCCCGCCAAGTTCGCCCGGCTCGAAGAGAATGACCGGCCCGGTTTTGAGGTCCAGCGTATACGGCTGAGCTATCGTCCGGAGCTGGGGCTGAAGAAGGCCCTGGAAGCCGTGCGCGAGGAGGCCGCCGAGGCCGTGCGCAACGGTAAGGTGCTGCTGATTCTCAGCGACAAGGGGCTCCAGAAGGGCGAGCTGCCGATCAACGCCATGATGGCTACGGGTGCTGTACACCATCACCTGGTGGCCCAGGGCCTGCGCAGTGATGCCAACCTGATCATCGAGACCGGCTGGGCCCGTGACTCCCACCACTTTGCCGTGCTGTTCGGTTTTGGCGCGACCGCCGTCTACCCGTATCTGGCGTACCAGGTGCTCAACGACCTGGTCACCAGCGGCGAGCTGATGATGGACCCCATCGATGCCAAGAACAATTACCGGCGCGGCATCAACAAGGGTCTGATGAAGATCCTCTCCAAGATGGGGATCTCCACCATTGTGTCCTACCGGGGCGCGCAGCTGTTCGAGGCCGTGGGGCTTTCTGGTGAGGTGGTGAACCTGTGCTTTAACGGCGTGACCAGCCGCATTCAGGGGGCCACCTTCTACGACTTCCAGCAGGATCAGGAGGTGCTTTCCGATCTGGCCTGGAAGTCGCGCAAGCCGATCCCGCCGGGCGGTTTCCTCAAGTACATGCATGGCCAGGAGTACCATGCCTACAATCCGGACGTGATCCGTACCATTCAGGAAGCGGTCACCACCGGCGATTACGGGCGTTATCAGGAGTATGCCGGGCTGGTGAATAACCGGCCGGTCGCGACGTTGCGTGACCTGATGGTGTTCCGCAAGGACATCCAGCCGGTGTCGCTGGACGAAGTGGAGCCGGCGGACAATCTCTATACCCGGTTCGACACGGCCGCCATGTCCCTGGGCGCGCTGTCGCCCGAGGCGCATGAAGCCCTGGCCGTGGCAATGAACCGCCTGGGAGGGCGCTCCAACTCGGGTGAGGGCGGGGAAGACCCGGCCCGCTACGGCACGGAGAAGCGTTCCAAGATCAAGCAGGTGGCCTCTGGGCGCTTCGGGGTGACTGCCGAGTACCTGCGCGAGGCGGACGTGATGCAGATCAAGGTCGCCCAGGGCGCAAAGCCAGGCGAGGGTGGGCAGCTGCCGGGCGGCAAGGTGAACGAGCTGATCGCACGCCTGCGCTTCGCCGTTCCCGGCGTAACGCTGATCTCGCCGCCGCCACACCACGACATCTACTCCATCGAGGATCTGGCGCAGCTGATTTTCGATCTCAAGCAGGTCAATCCGAAGGCACTGGTCTCGGTGAAGCTCGTCTCCGAGCCCGGCGTGGGCACAGTGGCTGCGGGTGTGGCCAAGGCCTACGCGGACCTGATCACCATAGCCGGCTATGACGGTGGCACGGCGGCCAGCCCGCTGACCTCCATCCACTATGCCGGATCCCCCTGGGAACTGGGGCTGAGTGAAGCCCAGCAGGCCCTGCGGGCGAACGACCTGCGCGACAAGGTGCGCCTGCAGACCGACGGCGGCCTCAAGACCGGCCTGGACGTGGTCAAGGGCGCCATTCTGGGGGCGGAGAGCTTTGGTTTCGGTACGCTGCCCATGGTGGCAGTTGGCTGCAAGTACCTCCGGATCTGCCACCTCAACAACTGTGCCACCGGCGTCGCGACCCAGGATGAGCGCCTGCGCTCCGAGCACTTCCAGGGCACGGTGGACATGGTCATGAACCTGTTCCGGTTCATTGCCCAGGAAACCCGGGAATGGATGGCTCTGCTCGGTGTGCGCACCCTTGAGGAGCTGGTGGGCCGTACGGACCTGCTGGAGCTGCTGCCCGGGGAGACCCCGCGCCAGCGCAATCTGGATCTCACACGGATCCTGGACAACAGCCACATCCCGGCGGACAAGCCCCAGCACTGCATGGTCGAGAAGAACACGCCCTTCGATCCGGGTGAGATGGCGGAACGCATGGTGGCTGACATGCTGCCGACCATCCAGGAGAAGCGGGGTGGCACCTTCGAGTACCGCATCACCAACTGTGATCGTTCGATCGCCGCGCGCGTGGCGGGTGAGATCGCGGCTGTGCACGGCAGTCAGGGCATGACGGATGCGCCCATTACCGTCAATCTCACCGGTTCGGCCGGTCAGAGCTTCGGTGTCTGGAACCCGGGCGGTCTGCATCTGAACCTGGAAGGGGATGCCAACGACTACGTGGGCAAGGGGATGACCGGAGGCAGCATCCGCATCCGGCAGCCGGCGACCAGCCGTTTCGAGACCCAGAAGACGGCCATCATTGGTAACACCTGCCTCTATGGTGCAACCGGTGGCTGGCTGTTCGCGGCCGGCATGGCCGGGGAGCGTTTCGGCGTGCGCAACTCCGGCACCCACGCGGTGGTCGAGGGCGCCGGGGATCACTGCTGCGAGTATATGACCGGTGGCCTGATCACGGTCCTGGGCGAGACCGGCCAGAACTTCGGCGCCGGCATGACCGGTGGTTTCGCCTATGTGCTCGATGAGAGCCGGACCTTCGTGGACAAGTACAACCATGAACTGGTGGAGATCCACCGCATCTCCAGCGAGCACATGGAGCCGTACCGGAACCATCTGCGTGGGGTGATACGCGAACACGTCGAGGCCACGGGAAGTGCCTGGGGCCAGCATATCCTTGAAAACCTGGACGAGTACATTGGCGCCTTCTGGCTGGTCAAGCCCAAGGCCGCCAGTCTCAAGGGGCTGCTCGAAAGCACCCGTGCCCGGCCCGAGTAACGGCGGGCACGTACCCGGTTTTCAGGAATTCTGAGTTGAGGACGATTCATGGCTGAACGACTGAACAACAACTTCCAGTTCATTGAGGTCGGGCGCTGCGACCCGGAGAAGGTAGCGGTGACCACCCGCCGCGAGGAATTCGGCGAGATCTACAAGCCGTTCCGTAAGCAGGAGGCGGCCTCACAGTCCCACCGGTGCCTGCACTGTGGGAACCCTTACTGCGAGTGGAAGTGCCCGGTTCACAACTACATCCCGAACTGGCTGCAGCTGGTGTCCGAAGGCAATATCCTCAAGGCTGCCGAACTGTGCCACCAGACCAACTCGCTGCCCGAGGTCTGTGGCCGTGTCTGCCCCCAGGACCGGCTCTGCGAAGGGGCCTGCACCCTCAATGATGGCTTTGGGGCCGTGACCATCGGCTCCGTGGAGAAATACATCACGGACACCGCTTTCGCCCTGGGCTGGCGCCCGGACCTGTCAAAGGTCGAGTGGACGGACTACCGGGTGGCCGTTATCGGGGCCGGCCCTGCCGGGCTCTCCTGTGCGGACGTGCTGGCGCGTAATGGTGTGAAACCGGTGGTCTATGACCGCTATCCTGAGATCGGGGGCCTACTGACCTTTGGCATTCCCGAGTTCAAGCTGGAAAAGCACGTGATGCGCACGCGCCGGGAAGTGTTCGAAGGCATGGGTATCGAGTTCCGCCTGGGAGTGGATGTGGGCACGGACGTGGCCATTGAGGACATGCTTAAAGAGTACGATGCTGTCTTCATGGGCATGGGCACCTACACCTATATGAAGGGCGGCTTCCCGGGCGAGGAATTGCCGGGTGTCTATGAAGCCCTGCCGTACCTGGTCTCCAACGTGAACCGCCGCCTCGGCTTCGACAGCGAAGACGGGCGCTTCATCAACATGAAGGGCCAGCGCGTGGTCGTGCTCGGGGGTGGCGATACCGCCATGGACTGCAACCGCACCGCCATCCGCCAGCAGGCTGCCAGCGTCACCTGTGCCTATCGGCGTGACGAGGCCAACATGCCGGGGTCGCGCAAGGAGGTCTACAACGCGAAGGAAGAGGGGGTGCAGTTCAAGTTCAACCGCCAGCCCATCGCCATTATCGGCGAAGACCGGGTGGAAGGTGTGAAGGTGGTTCAGACCCAGCTGGGTGATCCGGATGAGAACGGTCGCCGCCGCCCCGAGGCGGTGCCGGGCAGCGAGGAAGTGATTCCCGCGGACGCCGTCCTGGTGGCGTTCGGCTTCCGGCCCAGCCCCTCGGACTGGTTTGACGATCAGAACGTGGAAACCGACGATGGTGGCCGGGTTATGGCTCCGGAAACAAGCCAGTACCCGTACCAGACGTCAAACCCCAAAATCTTTGCCGGCGGCGACATGGTGCGCGGCTCGGACCTGGTCGTTACGGCCGTGGCCGAGGGGCGCAAGGCCGCCGACGGCATCATGGACTATCTGGATATTTAATGACCCCACTCCAAAACGACAGGCTATTACGCGCCATCGCCGGCGAGCCTGTGGATGCCACCCCGGTCTGGATGATGCGCCAGGCCGGGCGTTACCTGCCTGAATACCGCCGGGTGCGCGAGCAGGCGGGCAGTTTCATGGCCCTGTGCCAGGACGACAGCCTGGCCTGTGAGGTCACTCTCCAGCCGCTTGAGCGCTTCGATCTGGACGCGGCCATCCTCTTCTCCGACATCCTCACCATTCCGGATGCCATGGACCTGGGACTGCACTTCGTCACCGGCGAGGGCCCGCGCTTCCGTAAGACCGTCACGACGGCCGAGGATGTGGCGGCACTGCCAGAGCTGAATGCGGAGCGCGACCTGGGTTACGTGATGAACGCGGTATCCACGATCCGCCGCGAGCTCAACGGCCGCGTTCCGCTGATCGGTTTTGCCGGCAGCCCCTGGACGCTGGCCACCTATATGGTGGAAGGCGGTTCCAGCAAGGATTTCCGGGGCATCAAGCGGCTGATGATGGAAAGCCCGGAGGTCCTGCATGGGCTGCTGGGCAAGCTGGCGGATGCGGTGACCGACTATCTCAACGCCCAGATCCGGGCCGGCGCCCAGGTGGTGCAGATCTTTGACACCTGGGGCGGGGCGCTCAGCCCCCAGGCGTACCGGGCATTCTCGCTGGATTACATGCAGCGCATTATTGATGGCCTGATCCGTGAAAATGATGGCCGTCAGGTGCCCGTGATTGTCTTCACCAAGAATGGCGGTCAATGGCTCGAGACCATGGCCGGCTGTGGCGCGGACTGCCTGGGGCTGGACTGGACGACCCACATCGGCGAAGCCCGGCAGCGTGTGGGTGATCAGGTCGCTCTGCAGGGCAACCTGGATCCCTCCACGCTGTACGCGCCCGATGATGTGATCCGCAGCGAGGTGGAGCGGATCCTGGGTGAATACGGCACCGGTTCCGGTCATGTCTTCAATCTGGGGCATGGTGTGCACCTGGATGTGGACCCGGACAAGGCAAAGGTCATGGTCGACGCAGTGCATGAGTTCAGCGCCCGCTGAATGCCACGGAGGCGGCAGGGATGAGTAAGCGCAGCAAGGCCCGCACCGCCTACGTCTGCGGTGACTGCGGCGCCGAATACAGCAAGTGGCAGGGCCAGTGTGGCGCCTGCGGTGCCTGGAACACCCTCTCGGAAGTCCGCCTCGGGGGCGATACTGCCGGGGAGGCACGTGAGAGCCGATTTGCCGGCTATACCGGCCAGCGCGCCGCGATCCAGTCCCTTGACGACATCGATCTCACCGAGGAGCCGCGCATTCCAACCGGTATCACCGAGTTCGACCGCGTGCTCGGTGGCGGACTTGTAGCCGGTTCCGCCGTGCTTCTGGGCGGTCATCCCGGGGCCGGCAAGAGCACACTCCTGCTCCAGGTGCTGTGCGAACTGGCCCGCTCCCAGTCTGTTCTCTACGTCACCGGCGAGGAGTCCCTGCAGCAGGTGGCACTGCGTGCCAAGCGTCTGGAGCTGAGTGCCAGCGGCGTGCGCATGCTGTCGGAAACCGGTGTGGAGCGCATGCTGGAGGTGGCCGGCGAAGAAAAGCCGACGATCATGGTGGTCGACAGCATCCAGGTGATGCACGTGGCGGACGTGGAGTCCGCGCCCGGTTCCGTTTCCCAGGTGCGCGAGAGCGCGGCCACGCTGACCCGTTTTGCCAAGCAGAGCGGCGTGGTGCTCTTCCTCGTGGGGCACGTGACCAAGGACGGTGGACTGGCTGGCCCCAAGGTCCTGGAGCACATGATTGATGCTTCACTGATGCTGGAGGGCGACAGCGACAGCCGTTACCGCACCCTGCGGGGCATCAAGAACCGCTTCGGTGCCGTGAATGAGCTGGGCGTTTTCGCCATGCTGGAGCAGGGACTGCGCGAGGTGCGCAACCCCAGCGCGATCTTCCTGAACCGGGGTTCGGAGGCGGCCCCCGGCAGTGTGGTGATGGTGGTCTGGGAGGGCACGCGCCCGCTCCTTGTGGAGATCCAGGCCCTGGTGGACGACAGCCAGGGGGGCTACCCCCGCCGCGTGGCGGTGGGGCTGGACCAGAACCGGCTGGCCATGCTGCTGGCGGTGCTGCATCGTCATGGCGGCCTCCACTGCGGCGACCAGGATGTCTTCGTGAATGTGGTCGGTGGCGTCAAGGTAGCCGAGACCACGGCGGACCTGGCGTTGCTCTCCGCTATCATTTCCTCTTTCCGGGACCGGCCCCTGCCCAGGGACCTGGTCATCTTCGGCGAAGTGGGCCTCTCCGGTGAGATCCGGCCTGTTCCCAGCGGCCAGGAACGCATTCTGGAGGCGGCCAAGCACGGCTTCGGCAAGGCGCTGGTGCCTTCGGCCAATGTGCCGAAACGCCCGCCCGAAGGCATGCAGGTGACTGGCGTGAACCGGCTCTCCGAGGTGCTTGACGCCCTGAATGGTTTCTTTCCCCACTGACGCCTGCGGGAACGGACGCTATAGTTGGGCGGTACACCCTGCGTACCGAATTCAGCATCCGGAGTTCCGTCCCATGACCCGAACCGTGACCGTTGAGAAGGACGGAGCCCTCCACCTGATCCGCATTGAACGTCCTCATGTCCGGAACGCTGTGGATGGCCCCACTGCGGATGCGCTGGCTGACGCATTCCGTGCCTTCGAAAAAGACGAACAGGCCAGGGTGGCCGTCCTCTCCGGTGCTGGAGAGCATTTCTGCGCCGGGGCCGACCTGAAGGCGGTGGCCAGCGGCGACGGCCGTAACCGCCTGTCTCCCGAAGGCGATGGCCCCATGGGCCCTACTCGCATGCGTTTGACCAAGCCCGTCATTGCTGCGGTGAGTGGCTACTGTGTGGCCGGTGGCCTGGAGCTGGCCGCTTGGTGTGATCTCCGGGTAGCGGATGAAACCGCGGTATTTGGCGTTTTCTGTCGCCGCTTTGGGGTGCCGTTGATTGATGGTGGCACAGTGCGTCTTCCCCGATTGATTGGGCAGAGTCATGCCATGGACATGATCCTCACCGGCAGGGACGTAGCGGCGGATGAGGGGCAGCGGATGGGGCTCGTCAACCGGCTGGTGCCAACGGGCCAGGCAATCGCGCGCGCCGTGGAGCTCGCGCGTCAACTGGCAGGGCATCCCTGGATCTGTCTCCGGGAAGACCGGCTCAGCGCTCTGGAGCAGTGGGGAATGTGCGAGACGGAGGCGATTGCCAATGAATTCACGCATGGACAGCGCACCCTGTCCTCAGGTGAGACGGTAAGTGGCGCTGCCCGTTTTCGTGATGGCCAGGGGCGTCATGGTGGGGCGGAGTGAAGCTGGAATCCGCCTCCTGAAGCGCGTCCTTTTCGGTCTGGGCGCCGCCCTGGTCAGTGTCCAGGCTCTGGCTCAGGCGGGTGGCGACGGCAACTGTCTAGCCAGCAGTGTCCAGCCCGAAGCCATTGACCTTGATCAGCCGCGTGATCAACTGGCCCGGCAGAGTGACCTGGTTATTCCGGACGGGAGCCGTGTAGGCCGAATCCGCATCGTTCGCCGCCCTATTTTCGATACCAGTGAGCCAGAGCAGGACAATGCCCTTTACCGGGCTTTGAATGCCCTCAACACCCCTACCTGGAAGTCGGCCCTGCGGGCTCAGCTGGTCTTTGATCAGGGCGACAGTTATGAGCCGGGCCTGCTTGCTGAATCCGAACGGATCCTGCGTCAGCGCGAATACCTGACGGCCGCCTGGGTGGGCGTCACCCGTGTCTGTGGCGATAAGGTGGAGGTAAGCGTCCTGGCCCGGGATACCTGGACGCTGCTGCCCAGTTTCGGTGCGTCCCGTTCCGGGGGCGAGAACACGACGAATGCCGGCCTCTCCGATCCCAATTTCCTGGGCTCCGGCAAGAGCCTGGGCGTTTCCTACACCAGTGATCCGGATCGCACCGAAACCAGCCTCGATTTCGATGATCCCAACGTGCTCGGTTCCCACTGGCAGAGCGGCTTCTCCTATGACCAGCGCAGTGACGGGCGTGGGCGCAGCGCCTACCTGGAACGCCCCTTCTATAGTGAGCAGTCGGGATGGCGTGTGGGGCTCCAGGGCGTGGACGACGTGCGGGAGGAGTCGCGCTTTGTGGGGGCAGAGGCCATCGCCGATTACCGCCGCAGTCGTGAGTACGCCAGTGTGGACTGGGGCTGGCGGCTGGCGGAACGCGGCGACCGCCAGCTGCGGCTGCTCGGGGGGTATCGCTATGAAGCTTTCGCATTTGAGCGTCTTCCGGATGAACCGGCCCTGGATATACTGCCGGAGGACCGGACCCTGAGTTACCCGTGGATTGGTTTCGATTACCGACAGAATCGCTTCCGGGAGATGGTGAACCTGACCCGGCTGCAGCGGGTGGAGGACGTCCGCGATGGTTTTGTGTGGCGCACGGAGCTGGGCTATTCATCGCCCGGGCTGGGGGCCACCGAGGATCGGGTGGTACTGAATATGTCGTTCAGCGATGCCCTTCTGGCCAGCGACACCCGCTATGCCCGATATACGCTCAGCCAGAGTGGCACCTATCGGCTGGATGAGAGCCGTGTCGAGAACCTCCAGGGCACGTTCAGCCTGGACTATTTCCATGGGGGAACGGTGCGCTGGAACAGCTGGTATACCAATCTGTCATTCACGGCGGCACGCAACCTCACCGCGGACCAGCAGCTGCTGATCGGTGGCGACAATGGCCTGCGGGGTTACCCCAGTGAGTACCAGCAGGGCAACCGGCGTGCGCTCTGGACGCTGGAGCGGCGTTATTTCCCGGATTGGCATCCGCTCAGTCTCTTCCGTATGGGCGGTGTGTTGTTCACGGATGTAGGGCGGGCATGGTTTGATGACGGGCGTCACAATGGCCCGGACGATGGTGTCCTGAAGGACGTGGGATTCGGGTTCCGACTGGCCTCCAGCCGGATCGAGGTGCAGCGGATGCTGCACCTGGACTTTGCATTCCCGCTGGATGGAGACAACAGCATCGACCAGATGCAGGTGCTGTTAAGGGGGCGTACCCGGTTCTAGTTCATTCCGGCCTGATGCTCGATGCGATCGGCTGTCCCGCTGATCAGCGCCCGCATCAGTTCGGCGGTTTTCCCGGGCGCCTCGATCATGGGCATATGCGCGATGCCCTCAAGGATCTCCAGGCGACTGTCCGGAATCGCTTCCGCCACCAGGGGCGCGTTGGCGGCATCAATGATGCGGTCATCAGCGCCCCAGAGAACCAGTGTTGGAGCCTGGATGCGCGCCAGAATGGCCCGGAAATCCATCTCCCGGTCCGCCTCCATGTCCTCGAAGATTTTCCGGTTGATGTCACGGTTGCGGTAGGCTTCACGGGCCATTACGGAGCTTATCGGCCAGGGGATAAAAGGGGGCTCGTTCATGGCGAAGGCCATCAGTTCGTCGTAGTCGGACGGATCGTTCAGAACCAGCGGGTTCTCTCCCCTGGCCAGGCGCCTGTCCAGTTCCGCCGGGTGTTCATGGATGCCTGCGTTATTGAGAAGCGAAAGGCTGGTAACCCGAGCCGGGTATTCCGCTGCGGCTACGGCGACGATGGCGCCTCCCATGGAGTTGCCGGCCAGGTGGGCATGCTCGATGTCCAGGCGGTCCAGAAGCTGCATCAGTCGCTGCGCCTGGCGGGGAATACCATAGGCAAGTCCGGGATCCTGGACGCTGTCGCCATGGCCGGGGAGGTCAGGGGAGACAATGTTGTACTCACCCTCCAGCTGTTGGGCCAGCTTCAGCCAGTTTTCCTTGTTGGCGCCGAAGCCGTGAACCAGTATCAGGGTCTGGCGGTTTTCGCGCAGCTCCGGCGTGCGCAGGATGCTGAGCTCGCCGTACTCGAACGTCAGCTCCTGTGATTCAAGGCCGGCGGCGCTGGTTTCGTAGTTGATGGCCGCATCGTGGATGGATTGCTGCATGCTGGAACACCCTGCCAGCAGCATGGACAGCAGCAGGGTGATGATACGCAGGGCGCATTTTTCCATCTGGATCTCCCGTTCCCTGAAAAAGGATCCAGAATAGCGGCTCCCCCAGCTGTCATCCAGCGTTCTGCGTGCGTATCATCACGGCAGTTGCCATTCAACGGCTTTAGTGGAACCGCAGAGGGAAACCATGATGAACCAGAACGGATACGACGTTGTTGTCTTCGGTGCCACCAGTTTTGTGGGGCGCATCCTGGCTGAATACCTGCTGCATACCTTTGGTGTGGGCGAGGATCTGACCTGGGCGATCGCGGGACGTTCCGAGCAGAAGCTGGAAGCGCTGCGCTCGGAGCTGGGCTCCATGGCGGTGGATCTGCCCGTGATCGTGGCGGATGCCTCGGACGAGGCAGCACTCCAGTCCATGTGTGACGGCACGCGTGTGGTCATCTCCACCGTCGGGCCCTATGCACTCTACGGTGAGCCTCTGGTCCGGATCTGTGCCGAGAGTGGTACCGACTACTGTGACCTGACCGGCGAGGTCCAGTGGCTGCGCCAGATGATCCAGAAGTATGAGGACACGGCCCGGAACTCGGGAGCGCGCATCGTCAATTGCTGTGGCTTTGATTCCATTCCCTCGGACATGGGGGTCTGGTTCATGCAGGAGCAGGCGCAGGCGCGTTTCGGCAAGCCGCTGACCCGGGTGAGTATGCGGGTGAAGGCGGCCAAGGGAGAGCTTTCCGGCGGTACTGTCGCCAGTCTTCTGAATGTGGTGAAGGAGGCGTCCTCCAATCCGGAACTGCGCCGGGAGCTCGCCAACCCCTACTCCATCTGCCCGCCGAACCATGGCTTCACAGCGCGCCAGCACACCGTGAAGAAAGCCGAGTATGATCCGGATTTCCAGGCCTGGACCGCGCCTTTCGTGATGGCGGCGATCAACACCCGGGTGGTGCATCGTTCCAATGCGCTTTCCGGCAAGGCCTACGGCAGTGACTTCCACTATGACGAGGCCGTGCTGGTGGGCAGGGGCCTCAAGGGGCGCGCCACCGGCTGGGGGATGACCGGTTTCATGGGGGGCTTCATGCTGGGGGCTTCCATTGCGCCGACCCGCTGGCTGCTGGAGCGCTTCGCGGTGCCAAAGCCCGGTCAGGGGCCCTCGCGTGAAGCCCGGGAGAAAGGCTTCTTCGACCTGAGGTTCTTTGGCGAAACCGAGGATGGCGAGACCCTGCGCGGCAAGGTGACAGGGGATCGTGATCCCGGCTATGGCGCGACCTCGAAAATGCTGGGGCAGGCCGGTGTCTGCCTTGCCCGGGATGTTGACCGGGAGCAGGTCGGGGGTGGCTTCTGGACTCCAGCCACGGCGCTGGACGGCCAGCTGCTGGAACGGCTTCAGAACGCCTCGGGCATGACCTTCGAGCTGCTTGAGGATCAGGCCTGAGGGCGGGCTGATCAGCCGCTTTCCACCTGTCTCAGAAGCTGCCCGAGAAGCCCTTCCGCCGCCTCGATCGGCGCCCGCCATTCCTCATAGTTGTGGACCATGGCGGGGGCATGGGGAATCGGGGGGGCTTCGTCCTGTTCGTCATCCCGTGCCGAGTCCGAGATGAACTGCAGCCGTTCGGGATTGGCGTCAAAGTGCTCCACCAGAAAATTACGCACGTTCTGTGACAGGGGCATGCGGTAGAGCTTGGTCAGGCGCAGGGCAATCAGCTCGGCCGCTGGCCCCAGGTTGTCCGAAAGTTCCTTGACCACGGCCGCACCAAGTCCCGCCTTGGCATCCGCACTGAAGCTCATTTCCAGTCCTTCCAGAAAGGCGCCACGGCTGCTTTCCAGTGCGCGCTGGACACTGGGGTTGTCCAGGTCGAGCAGCGGCCGCAGGATCAGAAGTACCCTTATGGCCAGGTGCTTGGCATGCTGGAGTGACATGGGCGAGTCATGCCTCAGCACCCCCATGTTGCCCGGTTCAATGCCATGGTCGTCCAGGTAGCGTACGAACTGGCCGGCGAACTCCAGTTTCTGTTCGTCATTGAGGGCGATGGTGCTTTCGCGGATGCGCAGTCCCTCACCCGGCAGTGCCAGGCTTTCGTTCTCGAACAGGCGTTCGCGCAGCAGTGTCCAGCGCTCAAGGGCACGGACGTAACGCACGTAGCGGTCCTGCAGGCGCCCCACTGCCTGACGGGTGAGCTTGGCATAGCGCAGTGCCATGCGGAGATTGCGCACGGCGCGGCGGTTGGTCTCGAGTTCATCCCGGCCGGACCAGCGCAGGCGCCCGACCAGGCGTGTCAGCGCGTTACTGGTTTCCTGCAACAGGGTATCGGTATCGGCCTCCAGAATGCTGTGGTCCAGCGATGTCAGACGGGTCTCAATCAGGAAATAGGCCAGCTCACGCAGATAGAGCACGGCCGAGGCCTTAACCTGCCGATAGGCATTGTGCCAGCGTTCCAGCTCGTCCAGAGCCCTGGCCAGCTGCCAGTCGCCCTCGTAGTCGAGGGTCAGGCGGGTGATCTCACGTCCGCTGAGCAGTTCGAAAGCCAGGCCCAGGATGTCTTCGACGTCCTCCAGAGTCATCAGGGACAGGTCCTCCTGATGCGCGGCGGCATAGACCTGGCTGATGAAATGGTCGCCACGGGCCACGCCCTCGTCCTGGTTGGGCGCGTGACCCTGGAGGCGTTCGCGCAGCAGGTCGGCGATCTCGCCCGAATATTCCTTGAGCTGCGTCAGTGCAGCTTCGATGTGTTCCTCATACCGGAGGTTGAGGTCCCGGATGCGGCTGAACATACCGGCGCGCCGGAAGACCTCGATTTCTTCCGCGATGGTGGCAAGGGTGTTGTCATTGGTCAGGTCAAAGACCGCAACGGAGATGGTGTTTGACCCCAGATCCTGTTTGCGCAGGAGAATCGAGGCGGCGTCGCGCTGTCGCTCGGGCTTGGTCAGGGTGCCCAGGTGCAGATCCCTGGCGGTGAAGATCAGGTCGGGGATCATATCCAGTGTGCGGGTGATGTTGGTCCGTACGGTCTCCTGTTTCCGGCCACGGATGGTGGTTGCCATGATGCGGGCGACCACGCCGATGATGGCGGCGATGAACACGTAGATGGCAAAGAACAGGTAGGTACGGAGTTCAACCGGCTCGCCGTAACCCAGCAGCGACCCCCCCTGCAATGCGAGGAAGGTTACCGGTCCCGCAGTCCACAGGAGTTGCGCAAGGGTCAGGGTCCAGGGGACCTCGCGGGTGCTTGAGACCAGGTCCTCAATGCGCGTACGCCCGACCCGTTCCAGATTGATGGTGGTACTGTCGTCCTCGGCATCCCGGTCGTTGTGCTCGAGACCCTGGCGGTTGAGAAGCTGGAACAAGTTGGCCGACCCGGTATCTGCAGGTGCTTTTCCATAAATTCTAGCACTTACAGCTCATGGTGGGGTGTTACAGCCAGGGCGCGCGGCTGGTTTCCACCTGCCAGAGAAGATGGTCCATGAGACGGGCTCCAGTCCCCCAGGGGATGAAGGGGATCCGGAACCCTCCGGAGCCCAGCCTGATGCCCAGGTTGGCCAGGCCTGCGTGGCGCTGGAGCGGGTTCTGGAACAGTCTCAGCGTCTGTACCCGATAGGCGTCGAACAGGGTGTAGTGGCAGCCGATAAGACCGCCGCGCAGGATCAGCCGTTCACCCTGCAGGCACCAGCCCTGGCGGCGCCAGTTGAGCAGGATCAGTGGGGGTACCGGCAGGAAGAGGGCCAGAGTCCAGGCCGGTACGTCACTCACCGCCACCCAGACAGCAGTGATTACTGCCAGCAGCCCCCAGAACGCGAACCGTGGCAGCATGAAACGGGCACTCACCTGCTGGAAGCGGAGGTTTTCCCAGTCCAGGCCCGGGTACAGTGCTTCGATGATGCGGGCCTGCTCAACGGGAGTGAGGGAGGGGGCCATGAGAGCGCCACCGCCGCCATCCGGCTGGTCCGGCAGTGAGGGGCCAATGGGATGGCAGCTGAGGTGGTGGCGCCGGAACAGGCGGGCCACAAAGCTCTGAGCCATATGCAGATGCTGGATGCGCTGGTGGCGGATGCCCTGCTCACGCCGTGTCACCAGCCCGGAGGTGACACGGTAGCGTTCGCCCTCCCGGAACAGCTGGTAGCCCTGATAGCGCAGCAGTGCCATGGTCATCGAGGCGAGGGCCATCAGTAACAGCAACAGCAGTATGGCCAGCGGCAGCACCAGGAAGTCCGGAAGCCAGCCCGGCATGGCCTCAAGCAACGTGTTCATGGCCTGCTCGGCCTGCTGGTTCCGGGCATCCCCCATGTTCCGGGTCAGTGCGCCCAGCAGCGAGGCTGCAATGGCGCCGCCCCACAGGATGGCCGGGCTGCTGATGCCGTAGATGATCAGGTCCGAGGGGCGGCGTCTGAGCAGCTCCTGGCTGGCGGGAGAGTCGGCACCGGTGACCTCTGCCTCCGGCGCCTGCCGGGAGGGCGTTTCATGCAGGGCGCGATCCCGGAGGCCTTCCGCCTCAGCAAGGGGAATGCCGGGCAGGTGCACCTCTTCGCTGGCGGAGCCCGCGGATTCAATGGTCAGCCGAGCGAGCCCGAAAGGCCTGAGGTAGACCGGGCGCTCGAGCCGCACGTTCTGTATGCGTTCGAACGCCAGGGTCAGCTTGTGCCGGGTGAACACACCCTGTTGCACCTGGAGGGCGCCGTCGTGGACACGGTAGAGGAACCGGAGCCAGCCCATGACCGCCATGGCCACACCGAGGAGGACCAGTGTCAGGGCCGTGGTGGCGATCATCAGGGGGGATTCGCGTGCGAACGCCACCGTACCCGCGACCAGCCCCAGCAGTGGGCCCGGATTGCTGCCCACCAGCTGGCGCAGGAAGGTCAGGCCGTGATGGATGATGGCCAGGGGCGAGACCCGGTGCCAGTCACTGCTGTACGTCATCGTCCCCGCCGGTGTGCTCCGGGTTCTCTGTATCGTCGGCCTGATTAAGCAGGTACTGGCGCAGCTGCTGCCCCAGGGTCTCCTGCAGTCCCGGAATCACCAGGTCCGCCTGCTGGCCACCGGCGCCGTAGCACTTGAGAGTGACCAGCCCGAACCAGCGTTCCAGCGGGCCGTTCTCGGTCTGGATGTGCTGGATGCGGTTACGCGGGATGACGGTCGTGTTTTTCCATAGCAGGCCTTCATGGAAGAGGACATCCTGCTCGCGGATGGCATAGCGCTTGACCCTGGCGGCGGGATAGCTGAGCAGGGTGGGTATCAGCAGTACCAGCCACGCGGCCGCCACCAGCATGGCGCTGAGGGGGATGACACCCAGGGCGCTGAGCGCCAGCCCGGCGGCCCCGGCCGGCAGCCAGAATGCGAGTCCGCTCAGCAGGACCATGCGCGCATAGTCCGGCGCCAGGTGCTGCCACTGTGCTTCCTCGATGCTGGGCAGCTGTTGGGGGAGCAGGCTATGGTTGGAGAAAGACGTCTGCATGGGCATCCAGGGGAGCCGGATATGGGAGTGACGAGTATCAGGGGCGTGCGCCCACTGTTGCAAGCGCTTGCCGGGCTGACCTTCATGTTTCCGGCCGCAGTCTGGGGTTACGGTTCTCTGGAATGGCAGCAGTGGCGGGATTACGACGCGCCGGGCCCCGCGACGGCCGCGGAGCCCGTCAGCCGTTCGGTTCGCGGTCTGCAGGTGGGAGACCGGCATGGGCTGCGTTTTGTGTGGGATTACCAGCCACTGCGGATCCGGTCCGGCCAGCCCGCCCACAATGGCCACCTGCACCGTATGGCGCTGGAGACCCGGCAAGAGCGCGGCGCCTGGAAGCTTTATGCCAGGGCAGGCATCCATGCGACTTCCAATGTGCTCAAGCATCAGGAACCCCATTCCGATGTCTGGGTCGGGCGTCTCGGGCTCTGGCGTGACCTGACTGCCAGCGGAGGCTGGGCGCTCGGGGTGCGTGGGGACCATCGCTTTGGTCGTTTCCAGTGGGTGCCGGCGCTGCGTGGTGGCTTTGCCGTGGGTTACGGGCAGGTGACGCTTGACCTCCCGAGGATGGTGCGGTGGCGAAGCCCGCACGGGCGCTGGTCTCTGAAGGCGGCACGCCAGGGTGAAAAATGGGGAGCTCTGGACGACCAGCGCGGGCTTGAGAGTACGATCCGGCTTGAGGAGTGGCAACTGACCCTGATCCGGCGCTTCAGTTCCCTGTACCGGGGGATGGGCGTGGGGCTCGGGGCTGGCATGAGCCTGGATACCCGTGTGCGCTACCGGGAGGAAAATGGCCGGCTGATACGGCAGACACTGGGAGATCAGCCGTTCCTGCTGGTCCGACTGCACTGGTGATCTATACTGGACTGATTACCGGGCATTCATGAAACGGCTGTAGCGAGAGGTGTCATGGCCGAAACGGAATCCACACAGCCCCCGACCCGCGGGTCGCCCAATAACTGGGTGCAGTACCTGAGCCAGGTGGAAATGCCGGTTCTGGCGGAAACGCTGAGAGAGATCAGCAAGCTGACGGACAGCGACAGCTCCACCGTCAACCAGCTGGCGGATGTCATCCTCAAGGACGCGGACCTGACCTCTCAGGTCCTGAGACTTTCCAATACGGTGTTCTACAACCGCTCCCGGGTGAGCGTGAGCACCGTCAGCCGGGCGATTACCCTGATCGGTTTTGATGCGGTGCGGGCCATGGCGATCTCGTCCCTGGTGATCGATGCACTGCTCTCGCGCAATCCACGTACTCACCTGCTGCGTTGTCTGGCGCGGTCGCTGCATGCGGCCGTCCAGGCCCGCTCTCTCCTGCCTTCACGCAGTGGCGAGAAAAAGGAGGAGGTCTTTGTGGCCGCGCTGCTCAGCCATATCGGCGAGCTGGCGTTCTGGGCCTGCCGTATTCCCCAGGCCGATGAGCTGGACCGTAAGATGAACCAGATGGATCCCGTGGAAGCCCAGAAGGAGGTTATCGGAGCAAGCTTTGCCAGCATCACGCGGGGGCTTGTGAGCACCTGGTCTCTCGGACCACTGGTGAGCGAGGTGGTTTCGTCGGGGCGCGCGAACTCAGCGGCGTCGTCACTGGTGCGCTA
Source organism: uncultured Halovibrio sp. (assembly GCF_913056445.1). NCBI lineage: Bacteria > Pseudomonadati > Pseudomonadota > Gammaproteobacteria > Oceanospirillales > Halomonadaceae > Halovibrio > uncultured Halovibrio sp. The sequence goes on along the minus strand of NZ_CAJXMA010000004.1, from coordinate 12,401 downwards.
TTCACTGACACTGGCGGAAGCCTCTGAGCGCGGCTGGCAGGATCGGGAAGTGGATCAGGTCGTGGACAAGCTGGCCCGATCACTGAAGCAGCCCAAGGATGAGTTACTCGAAAGCATCCAGGAGAACTCCCGCGAAGCGGCGGAGGTGGCGGTGTCTTACGGTATGCCCCAGGTCACGGCTCTGCTGCCGGATCGGGATGACAGTGGTGCTCAGGGTGAAGGCCAGCTGGACTCCCACGGTGACCCCATGCTGCAGCTCCAGATCCTGCGGGAGCTGTCGGAACTGTTGGTCGACAACCCGGACCTGAACCTGGTGTTCCAGACGGTGGTGGAAGGCATGCACCGTGCCATCGGGCTCCAGAGGGTGGTGCTGCTGATGCGCGATCCCAAGGGCAATCACCTGGTCACTCGCAAGGTTCTGGGTGAGGGGACAGCGCACTGGCGGGATGAATTCATCATCGATATGAACGACCGGGATGCGTTACTGACCAGGGCAGTACTGCGGGGCGAGTCGTTTCACCTGGAAAAGCCGCAGGAGAAGCCCTGGAAAAATCTGGATCGACCAGGGTTCGATCGCCACATCGGGCGCCGTGCTGGCCTGTTCGGTCCGCTGATGGTGGGCGAACGGGTCGTTGGCCTGTTCTATTCGGATAACAGTGATCTGTTCCAGCCCCCGGGCCAGGAACAGTTCCAGGCGTTCAGCCACTTTGTGCAGCAGGCCCAGCTCTGTCTGAACAACCTCTCCGAGAAGGGCTGACTCCTGCCTCGATGCGGTGTTGTGCTAGACTTCTGCGCCCTGTCAGTCACCGGCATCGGAGTCGAAAATGACCAGTCACAGTGCCTATCCCAACCTGCTTGAACCCCTGGATCTTGGGTTTACCGAGCTGCGCAACCGGGTCCTGATGGGCTCCATGCACACGGGCCTGGAAGACCGGTTCTGGAATCTCCACAAGATGGCGCGTTACTTTGCCGAAAGGGCTGAAGGCGGCGTGGGGTTGATGGTAACCGGTGGCTTTGCCCCCAACATGGTCGGCCAGCTGGCGCCTTTTTCCTCCACCATGAACAACCCGGCCACGGCGCGCCTGCACCGCCATGTCACGGGCGAGGTTCACGATGCCGGTGGAAAGATCTGCCTGCAGCTGCTGCACGCGGGGCGTTACAGCTACCACCCGTTCAGCGTTTCGGCGTCCGCCATCCAGGCGCCTATTAATCCCTTCAAGCCGAGAGCGCTTTCCACCCGGGGTGTGGAACGCCAGATCCGGGCGTTCGTGGATGCCGCCCAGTACGCGCAGAAGGCCGGGTATGACGGCGTCGAGGTCATGGGCTCTGAGGGCTATTTCATCAACCAGTTCCTGTGCGGGCGCACCAACCTGCGAACGGACAAGTGGGGTGGCCCTTTCGAGAATCGCATGCAGCTGCCGGTCGAGATCGTACGTCGGATCCGGGAAGCGGTCGGGCCGGAGTTCATCCTGATCTATCGGCTTTCCATGGCGGACCTGGTGGAAGGCGGCCAGAGCTGGGACGAGGTGCTGATGCTTGGCAAGGCGATCGAGCAGGCCGGTGCCACCCTGATCAATACCGGGATCGGCTGGCATGAAGCACGCGTGCCGACCATCGTCACCTCGGTGCCCCGGGCTGCCTTTACCGGTGTGACAGCCAAGTTCCGGAATGAGGTCGAGATCCCGGTCGTGACCACCAATCGCATCAATGACCCGGCCACGGCCGAGACCGTGCTGGCACGTGGTGATGCGGACATGGTTTCCATGGCCCGGCCGCTGCTGGCGGATTCGGAATTCGTGCGCAAGGCCGAGCAGGAACGCGCGGATGAGATCAATACCTGTATCGCCTGCAACCAGGCCTGCCTTGACCATGTCTTCCAGGCGAAGAAGGCGAGCTGCCTGGTTAATCCCCGCGCCGGGCGTGAGACCGAACTCAATCCGACCCTTGCCGCGGTGAGCCATCGTGTGGCGGTCGTGGGTGCCGGCCCGGCCGGCCTTGCCGCTGCCACGACAGCGGCAAGGCGGGGACATCAGGTGACGCTGTTCGAGGCGGATCCGGTGATTGGCGGTCAGTTCAACTATGCCAAGCGGATTCCCGGCAAGGAGGAGTTCGCCGAAACCCTGCGTTATTACAATCGCCAGATCGAACTGCTGGCCATCGATCTCCGCCTCAACACCCGTGCCGATGCGGATGCTCTGGTTGAGGAGGGCTTTGACGATGTGGTGATCGCCACGGGCGTGAAACCACGAACCCCGGAGATCGAGGGAATCGACCACCCCAAGGTGTTGGGCTATCTCGATGTCCTCCGCCGTGATAAGCCCGTGGGCCGGTCCGTGGCCATCCTCGGGGCAGGCGGTATTGGCTTCGACGTGGGTGAATTCCTGACCCATGATTTCGAGCATCATCCCGAAGGGCAACAGATCTCGGTTGCTGACTGGCAGCGCGAATGGGGTGTCGACCCGAGCTGGGAGTCGCCGGGCGCGCTGACGGAACCCCATCCGGAGCGCTCGCCGCGCGAGGTCTACCTGCTGCAGCGTAAGACCTCCAAGCCCGGCAAGGGGCTGGGCAAGACCACCGGCTGGGTCCATCGGGTTCAGCTGCGCAACCGGAATGTCGAGATGATTCCGGGCGTACAGTACCGGCGCATTGATGACGAAGGGCTACACATCAGTGTCCAGACGGAGGACGGTCATGAGGACCGGGTCCTGGCGGTGGACAATGTGGTGGTGTGCACGGGGCAGGAGCCGTATCGGGATCTGTCGGAGGAGCTGACCCGTCGCGGTGTGATCACCCATCGGATCGGCGGCGCGGATGTCGCCACGGAACTTGATGCCAAGCGGGCCTTCCAGCAGGGGACCGAGGTGGCGGCTGCCCTGTAAGGAAGAAGGGGGCCAGAAGGCCCCCCGAGGATGTGACGTCCCTGTCATGCCATGACCCTGGTGGGTCGATTGCCCAAGATCGAAGCTTGGCTTCGATGGTTTTCATGTTAGATGATAAGCAATCTCAAATGCAAACAAAAATCCATTAATAGGTAGAAAGGCGTGACCGCATCCCTGAGGTTTAAAGGGGACGTGCCTCGTCCACCATGAAAAAAGGGCCCGAGGGCCCTTTTTTCATCACTGTTGCATTTCTGTCAGTCCGCACTGTCAGTGGGGGCATGTCAGAAGTTCACTTCAACACCGGCCCAGTAGGTGCGTGGCATGCCAGGGCGGGCACCCGCCGGGTTCCAGGATGAGATGTATTCCTCATCCGTGGCGTTCTCGACGCTCACAATACCGCTCACCTGTTCGGTGAAGGCGTAGCGTCCGGAAACATCCACCAGGAACCGGGATTCAATGGTCTCGTCCGCGGGGATAGCGCCGCTGCCGGCCTCGGAACGGGCATCGCTGACGTAGTTGCCGGTCACGTCACCGGACCAGGGACCGGTCTCGATGCCAGCGCTGACGGTCAGCTGATGCTCGGGGATATCCGACAGCTCATCGCCTTTCTGCGCATCGCCCCAGGAGGCGAATTCGCGGTCAATGTTGTTGCTCGTGAATTCTGACTCGGTGTAGGTGTAGGTCACGCTGAGTGGCAGGTTGAGGCCGAGCTGCTGATCCGCGCCCAGATCGTAGAGTGCTGTTGCCTCCAGGCCCTGGATCTCGACTTCACCACCATTGAAGGTTTCACCGTTCTGGACTTGCTGGCTGTTACACCCAGAGGAGAGGCTGCATTCGGCCAACAGGTTGTCGTAGTCGTTGTAGAACGCGATCAGCTCGGAGGAGAAGGCACCCTGATTGTAGCGTGCGCCCAGCTCGTAGTTGATGCTGGTTTCCTCTTCCGCATCCGGCTTGGAGCCAGCGGGGGAGAAACCACGGTGCACACCCCCCAGCAATGTCAGTGCGTCGCTGACCTGGTAGGTGGCGCCGATGCCCGGTGTGACCACATCGTAGCTGTTCTCCCGGCCACCGCTGACGGTGCTCCGCGCCACATCAGCGAACTCCGTGCGTTCAAGATCAATGGACTCGTAACGCACCCCCGGCATCACCTGCCAGCGGCCGAAGGACATGGTGTTGAGCACGTAGCCGGCAATGGCATCCGCCTCGGTCTTGCGGTTGGAGCCGGTGCGCGGGCCGCCACTGGTGCCGGTGAACACCATGGAGCCGGTCTCCGTCATGGCGTACTCATCGTCCCACTCATGCCGGTCGATTTCGTCCTCGTGGACGCGCAGACCCACGTCCAGGTCGTGCTGGATGTCGCCGGTTTCAAAGCGATAGCCGAGTTCCGTCTGGATGCCCTGGCTGTAGTACTTGCGGTTGCCGGCATCAACATTGGCGATCAGGCCCCGGTTGCTCTGTCCCTGGTAGGCATCGCTGGTGGCCGGGGTGCCCTTGAGCCAGTTCAGCAGGTTCTGATTGTCATCAGGGTTGGTGATGATCTCGGAGTGGCTGGTGCCCTCAACATTCCCCAGCTTGTACCAGTTCCTCTCAAAGTTGTTCCGGTAGAGCGTGGTGCTCAGGTCGAGATCCTCCGAGAATTCGATGTAGTGGGTCAGGCTGTACTGCTCGCGCTCGCTGTGGAAGCGATCCTGGGCCGAGGCGGCATAGCGGCGGTAGGGATCCTTCCGGAAATCGGAAAGGGTCTGGCCCATGTAGCTTTCGTTGGCGTCGCGCTCGCCCATGCCAACCTTCAGGTCCACCTGCTGGTAGTACTCGGCGCCCGGGGCGGAGTGCCAGCGCAGCTTGCCCACGAATTCGCGGCGTTCAAAACCGGTGTCCTGCTCGCTCAGGTTCTCGCTGCGCTCGCCCTGCACATCACGCGGCGTATCCAGGTCGCGGAAGCCATCGGAACCATCGGTGTAGCCCTCGATCATCCAGCCCCACTGCCCCTCGGAGCCGCCAATGTGGGCATGATGGCGCTCACCGCCGTCGGAGCCGAGCATGGACTGGATGCGGCCACTGAATTCCTCGGACGGGATCGGCGTCGAGATCATGTTGAGGGCGCCGCCGTTGGTGTAGGGGCCGTACTGGATGGCGCTGGAGCCCTTGCGGACCTCCACATTGTGCATGCGCCCAACCGGCGGGAAGTAGTAGGCGGAAGGGGCTGCATAGGGAGCAGGAGCGGCCAGGATGCCGTCCTCCATCAGCGTGATCTTGCTGCTGCGGCCGGTAGCCGTGCCCCGCATGCCGATGTTCGGGAAGAGACCGAAACCGTCCTCCTGGCGCATGTTCACGCCCGGGATCTGCCTGAGCACCCGGATGGGGTCACCGTAGTTGTGCCGGTCGAGGGCTTCTTCATCGATTACATGGGCCGAGCCGGGCACATTGCTGATGCGTTCCGGTCCGCCGGTGATGGTCAGCTGATCCAGCGTGAAATCCTGCTGGGATCCGCCTTCTTGAGCCTGGGCGGCGCCGGTTGTGAGTGCAGCGGCAACGGCTAGTGCGAGGGTTCTGCGTCGGGAGTGGATTGTCTGCATGGTTTTCTTTCTTCTCCGCTGGACTGAGCTTGAAATTGATAAAGAAACGTAATGAGAACGATTATTGTGCGCAAAAGGTTATTTAAAGCTTAACGCAGTGTCAATCTTTTATTTTCTTCAGGTTATCCGGAGGGCGTTGAAGGCAGGAACCGGCTGCGGTAGGCCCCCGGCGTCATGCCGGTACGGGCATGGAAGAGCCGGGAAAAGGCGCTGGTGTCTTCGTAACCCACGGCCCGGGTGATTTCCGCCAGGCGCCGGTGGGGCTGTTCCAGCAGTTTCTTGGCCTTTTCCACGCGCAGTTGCTGGAGGTAGCGCAGGGGGGTATCGCCGGTGGCATTGCGGAAGCGGCGCTTGAAGGTGCGCGGGGTCATATGGAAGTGCTCGGCCAGCTGGTCAATGCGGATGGACTCGGCGAGGTGTTCCGCAAGCCAGTCCTGTACCGTGCTGATGGCCTCGTCCTGGTGGTAGCGCCGCGCGTGGATGCTGCCATAGGCGGCCTGGCTTTCCCGGCCCATGTCCATTACGAAGGCCCGGGCCAGGGCACGGGCCGTATCCACGCCGCAGTAGCGCTCCACGAGGAAGAGGCCGAGGTCCAGCCATGCCATGCCGCCGCCGGCGCAGAAGACGTTGTCATCCGCGGTGATCAGCCGGTGGGGGCGCAGGTCCACTTCCGGGTAGCGTTCACGGAACAGGCCACTGTAGCCCCAGTGAGTGGTGGCCTCGCGACCGTCCAGCAGGCCGGCCTCCCCCAAAAGGAAGGCGCCGGTGCAGTTGCTGGCCAGGTCGCGGCCTTCGTCGTGCCACCGCTGGAGGAAGGGAAGCAGCGTCCGGTTGGCATCCAGGGTCCCGTCAATGTCGCCGCCGATGGTGGGAATGATCACCAGATCGGCCTGTGGTGCCGTGTCCCAGCGGCTGCCGGCCATCAGGCTGACGCCATTGACGCAGTGGCAGGGGCCACCGTCAGCGGTCGCGAGGGTAACGCTGAACCTTGGTTCCGGCTGTTGATCGTGGATACGGGCCCAGGTTACGCCCGCCATCCGGAACAGATCCATGACGCCGGTAATGGCGGTGGCCAGGGCTTTCTCAAAGCCGATGATGGTGACCTGGTAGTGCTCGGGTTGGGGCATTCCGGCATCCATGGCTGGCAGGATCCGCCAATATTGTGTCATTGATGACAGTAGGCGGCCATGGTCGGTTGTGGCAGTGTGGGCATGGAATGAATCACTGGAGACCCCATCGCCATGGCCGATACCCTGCTTGACCGACGCGATCTGGCGTTCCAGCTCTACGAAGTGCTGGATACCGAATCCCTGAATGAGCGTGAGCGCTTCAGCGATCACAGCCGGGAGACCTTCGATGCGGTTTTCGATACGGCGGAGCGTATCGCCCGGGAGCAGTTCGCCAGCCACAACAGCCTGGCCGACAGGGAAGAGCCCCGTTTCGAGGACGGCAAAGTCACCATGCGCCCGGAGGTGAAGGCGGCAGTGGAGGCCTACGCCGAGGCCGGCTTCATTGCTGGGCGCTATGATTACGATCTGGGCGGCATGCAGCTGCCAGAGACGGTCATGACCGCCTGCAATGGCTTCTTCATGGCGGCCAATCCCAGCACAGCGGGCTATCCCTTCCTGACCACGGCGGCGGCCAATGTCATCCGCACCTTCGGATCCCGGGAACAGCAGGACTGGTTCCTGCAGCCCATGCTGGAAGGGCGATTCACCGGCACCATGGCGCTGACCGAACCCCAGGCCGGTTCCTCCCTGGCGGATCTGCGCACCAGTGCCAAGCCCACGGACGAGGGGCATTATCTGATCAAGGGCGCCAAGATCTACATCTCCGGGGGCGAGCATGAGCTCAGCGACAACATCGTGAACCTGGTGCTGGCACGCATCCATGGGGCGCCTCCGGGAGTGAAGGGCATCTCGATGTTCATCGTGCCCAAGTACCGGCTGGATGCGGACGGCAATCCCGGGGAGCGCAATGGCGTGGGCCTGGCCGGGCTGATCCACAAGCTCGGGTACCGGGGCACCACCTCCACGGCGCTGAGTTTCGGGGACGATGCGGACTGCCATGGCTATCTGGTGGGCGAGCCCCATCAGGGCCTCAAGTACATGTTCCAGATGATGAACGAGGCCCGTGTGGGTGTCGGTTTCGGGGCTGCCGCCATTGGTTACCGGGGATACCAGCACAGCCTTGAGTACGCCCGCGATCGTCGCCAGGGGAGGCCGCCCTCCGAGAAGGATCCGACCACCGAGCCGGTACCGATCATCCAGCATGCGGACGTGCGGCGCATGCTGCTGGCGCAGAAGTCCTGGATGGAGGGGGCGCTGGCCCTGTGCTTCTATGGCGCGCGGCTGATGGACGACAGCCATACCCACCCGGACGAGGCTCAGCGCCATCAGGCGCGTCAGCTGCTGGATCTTCTGACGCCCGTCATCAAGGCATGGCCTTCCGAGTACGGGCCGAAGGCCAATGATCTTGCCATCCAGGTCTACGGTGGCGCCGGCTACACTCGCGAATACCCGGTGGAGCAGTGCTGGCGGGACAATCGCCTCAACCCCATCCACGAGGGCACCAACGGTATCCAGGCGATGGACCTGCTGGGGCGCAAGGTCTGGCAGGGCAACGGCGAGGCCATCCAGCAGCTGTTCGGAGCCATTCAGGCGGACCTTCAGGAGGCGCCGGACGAGCGCTGCCGGCAATGGGCCTATTCACTGAGCGAAACCCTGCAACAGGCCGGCAAGGTCACCCAGTCCCTGGGGCAGGCGCTGGCCCAGGAGCCCCCGGAGAAGGGGCTGGCCAATGCGAGTGTCTACCTGCGGCTCTTCGGCCACATCTGCGTGGCCTGGATGTGGCTGCGTCAGGCCAATGCGGCCAGTGCCGCCCTGGCTGGTGAGGTCTCGGCGGCTGATGAGGCCTTCTACCAGGGGAAGCTGCAGGCCGCGCAGTATTTCTTCCACTGGGAGCTGCCCACGGTGGCCCAGGACCTGGTCCTGCTGCAGAACCAGGACGACACCTGCTATGCCATGCGCGATGAATGGTTCTGACCACGAAGGGCGGTAGGAGCTTGCGCTGCAAGCGATCCAATCCATCGCGCGCAGGGCGCGCTCCTGCGGTGAAATAACAAGATTCAGGAAATGGGACTATGGCTCTGGTAAATGTTGAAGCGAAGGATCACATCCTGTTCATCGGCCTGAACCGGCCGGAGAAGATGAATGCCATGAACCGGCAGATGTACCACGACATCGCCGCCGCCTACGGCCGGCTGAACCGCGAGCCGGAACTGCGTGTAGGGCTGGTCTATGCCGAAGGGGATCACTTCACTTCGGGTCTGGAACTGGACGACTGGGCGGGCGTATTCGCCAACGGTGAGGGGCTGACCCTGAACGAGGGCGAGATGGACCCCTTCGGAATCGTGGGACCGGCCATGGACAAGCCCGTGGTCTATGCCACCCAGGGGATCTGCTTCACCTGCGGGGTGGAGATGATGCTCAACACGGACATCCGGGTAGCGGCGGACAATACGCGCTATGGCCAGCTGGAAGTCAAACGCGGCATCTTCGCCTGCGGTGGCGCGACCATCCGTCTCCAGGAGGAGATCGGATGGGCCAATGCCCAGCGTTATCTGCTGACCGGGGATGAGTGGAGCGCCTCTCAGGCACATGAGTGGGGGCTGGTGCAGGAGCTGGTGGCGCCCGGAGAGCAGTTTGAGCGTGCCCGTGAACTGGCGGAAAAGGTCGCCAGGGCGGCCCCCCTGGGTGTTCAGGGCAGTCTGCGTTCCTCGCGTATCGCCCGCACAGAGGGGCATGATGCGGCGAAGGCCCGACTGTTTCCGGATCTCGCTCCGGTCATGCGGAGTGAGGATGTCCAGGAAGGCATCCAATCCTTTCTGGAGCGGCGTGAGGCGGTCTTCAAGGGGACCTGAGCGGGCCCGGGGTGGGCGTTCTGCCGGTTGATCCACAGTCTGAGCGCCGATATGCTGCCAACCTTAAGCGTATGTAACGTTGCAAGAGATTGAATACGATGGACGACTGGCAGATCGACGTGGAGAGCCAGAAAGCTCGCCACAGCAGTGGCCTGGAGCTGACGTTCGAGGGGCGCCCCCGGACCAAGCATTTTTCAGGCAGCCCTTCCAGAGTGCCGGATGGTATGCAGTCCCTGGAGCTGGTACGCCTGATCCGTGAGGGCTACCAGGCCTTTGAGGCGGCCTGGCCGGAAGAGGGTGGCCCGCATGTGGCGCAGGCCACCGGCAAGCCGCAGCAGGAAGAGGGCAGTGGCGTCAAGGTCAGCCACCGCCGTCGTCGCAAGCTTTCCCGCAGCAATTCACCAGGGTAGCTCGGACCCGTCCGAGTGCCGGAATACCCCGCTGTTTTCCTGGTTCAGTTCGTCCACCCGCTGGATCAGCCGTTCTGCGGCCTCGCTGGGCGTAATGTGGCCGGTATTGCCGGTCATGGCCGTCTGAACGTAGCCTGGATGCATAATGCCGACACTGATGCCTCTTGGTTGCAGATCCACTGCCAGTGATTGTGAGGCGGCATTGAGTGCAGCCTTCGTCATCCGGTAACCGTAGCGCCCGCCTGAGTCATTGTCTGCGATTGATCCCATCCGGGATGTCATCATGACGACTTTACCGCTTTTGGGGATCAGCTCCAGCAGTGCGGTGGTGACCTTGAGCGGCCCCAGGGTGTTCACCTCGAACTGGGTCTGGATCCGATCCCAGTCCATATCCGCCAGGTTCTCATCGGTCATCAGGCCAGCGTTGTTGTAGAGCACATCGATGGTTTCCCCCTCGAGATTGCGCCGCGCCTTGCCAAGGCTGATGTCGTCGGTAACATCCACGCCTTCGATGATATTCACGCCCAGGGACTTCAACTCATCCGAGGCTGCGCGGCACAGCGCTGTTACCCGGTCACCGCGTTCGTGCCACTGGCGGGCGAGTTCGAGTCCGATGCCACGGTTGGCACCGGTAATGACCACGTGTTGGCTCATGAGTCCTCCTGTCGTGATTTAACTGGTCAGCGCAGGCCTGTCTGGTAACCTGCGCCGTATCAACAGCCTATTACGAAACCATTGAGGAGGAAAACGTGTTGCAGATACAAAGGTCATTACTGGTGGCAGGCATCGCTGTAGCCCTGACAGCACCGGCTGCGGCGCAGGAGTCGGACGAATGGAGCGGCTCGGTTGAACTTGGCCTTGTTGAAACCTCCGGCAATACCGAGGAAACCACGATTTCCGGTGAGGCGGATGTCACCCGCAACTGGAACGACTGGCGGCAGAATGTCCTTCTCCAGTCCCGGTACGCGGAACAGGGCGGGGAGCGGACCGCCGAACGCTATTCCGCGGCGACCCAGCTCGACTACAAGTTCAATCCCAATGACTTCGTCTTTGTCCGGGGCCGTTACTCCAACGATGATTTCAGTGGTTACCAGTTCCAGGCCTCGACCTCGGCCGGCTACGGGCGACGCCTCTGGAGCGAAGGGGACAGCTACTTCGATGTATCGAGCGGTCTGGGTTATCGTTACGGTCGGTTCGATACCCCTGATCCCGAGGAAGGGGAGGAAGAGGAAGATCCCATAGGGCGTCTCGCTGCTGACTTCCGCTATCAGCTGTCAGAAACCGCGCACTTCCGCCAGGAGGCGGAAACCGAAGTAAGTCTGGATGACGGGGATGCCATTTCGCGCTCAGTGACCGCGCTCCAGGCAAACGTGAACAGTTCCCTGGCCATGAAGCTCTCCTACACGGTTGAGCACAACTCCAATCCGCCGACGGGGACTGAGCGGACGGACACGATTACGGCGGTGACGCTGCTCTACGGCTTCTGAGTACCCATAAAAAAGCCCCGCCAGAGGGCGGGGCTTGCAGGCTGATCCAGGCTGACTGTTATTCGGACATCTTGTCCACGCGTTCCTGGATTTCCGGATTGGAGTTGTAGGCCACGGCGATGGCGTTGTATTCCTCAACGGTCATGCCCGCGTCCTCAATCACCTTGACCATCTCGGTCTGGGCTTTCTGCTGGAGTTCGCGTGCCTTGTCCTCGGATTCGGCAGATTCGATCTGGGACACATAATCCTCGCGAACCTTACCGATCTCATCCTGCAGCTCAACAAAGTTCTGGAGTTCTTCGTCGGAGAAGTCGGTGTTCTGCTGCTCCGGGGCACTCATGCTCTGGCCCTGATTCTGCTGGGCCTGACCCGTGCTGCTGTCCTGTGCCACGGCGGTCATGCCGGCAGTACTCAGTGCGAATGCGATGGCTGCGGTCAGTGCTTTCAGTTTCATGTTGGTACCTCCTCAGGGTAACGGGTTGTGTGGTGCGACACCCCAGAGGAAACAACTGCTATGCCAGAACGGCGTCGAATGAATAGATGTTAAATGAAAACGCCTCCCGCAGGAGGCGTTCATGACAGCGGGTAAAGCCTTATTCGCCGGCCATTTCGTCCACTCGCTCCTGGACGTCCGGATTGGAGTTATAGGCCACGGCAATGGCGTTATATTCCTGAACGGACATGCCGGCATCCTCAATGGCGCTGACCATTTCGGACTGGGCTTCCTGCTGAAGCTGGCGCGCCTTGTCCTCGGATTCCGCCGCCTCGATCTGGGAGACGTATTCCTCGCGGATCTTGCCAATGCTGTCCTGAAGATTGACGAACTGCTGCAGCTCTTCGTCCGAGAAGTCCGCCGGCTGCTGGGACTGTTCCATTCCCGGATCCTGCTGGCCTTCGCCGCTGCCGTAATCCTGGGCCAGTGCCTGGGCGCCGGTCAGGCCGAGTGCCAGTGCAAGTGCAAGACTGGTGATTCGAATCATTATGGAAGTCTCCTTTGCTGGATTCGCACTGTCTCGTTGCAGGAGCTGTGCCAGCGCAGGATCACAGTCTGAAAGTTGCCGTTTCTTAATCAGTTACTGGTCCCTCTGTTGAGTAAACGCCATGAGTTGGAGTGCCTGAGGGTGTGA